>CBETCF010000115.1:0-7174 GCA_965534785.1 uncultured Psychrobacter sp. | reverse complement strand
AGCAGTTGACTTTTAATCAATTGGTCCCGCGTTCGAGTCGCGGTCGGTCCACCATTTATGTAGTATGCTTATTAAGTATTTTGCCCTACTCGGTATTAGCTTGATGAGTTTTTGTTTTAAGAGAATGTCAATTTTTAAAACAAGTATTTTCAGAGTTTAATGTTTTGCATAATTTCCCTTTAAGGAAATTATTCTTGCGAGACTAAAATTGCAATGCAATTTCTCACGTCTCTCAGGACCGATAGCTCAGTTGGTAGAGCAGTTGACTTTTAATCAATTGGTCCCGCGTTCGAGTCGCGGTCGGTCCACCATATTGCAAAAGCCCAGTCATTACTGATAATGACTGGGCTTTTTTTATGCAATAGAATTATCTAATACTGAGTTGAGCATTGGTTTTATGCTAGTCTGATTAAGGCGTGTCTACCCTTTTACGTGCAAATTTAAGCTTCAATACTGTCGTACTTAAAACGTTTTTCAATGAAGTCTTACGTGGCTCATTTGGCGCTCTATCTACCAGACGATCGAAATCATTGTCGCAAATTTTAGTTCTCTTGTCATGCGCTAGTAATATCACCTCTGGCTGCAATGCTTTAATCTTATTCAAAGAAGCCCGATAAGCATCCGGTAAAGTAATCAGATACGGAGATACAAATTTATCTCTAATACTTAATATTAGATCGGCAGTGTAAACTTGTTTAGTTTGAGGGTGCCACAACGATAAATCACGATCAGTATGCCCTGGCGTCTCCAGAACAATCCAATCTTCAAAGCTTGGTATAGCATCACCCTCTTCAACTTCAATATCGACTTTTAAGATAGGGTTATACCAAACGTTAGCGACTGATTTTCCTTGTCTATTGGCGACATAATAAGTTAATCCCAAATCATTCAGGTGTGATACTCTGCCCATAATACCTTGATACCAAGCTTTTTCAGATTTTGCACTAACTATTTGACAGCCTGTCTTTTGTTTTAGTAATTCAGCTCCACCAGCATGATCAGGGTGCATATGGGTGACCATCACAGTTTGAAGTTGCTCAACTGAACGCTCTAAGACCTCTGTAATATACGTCAAGATAGTATCTACATCACATCTACACCCTGAATCTAACAATAATAGCTTGTCAGGATAAACGGCCATATAGGTAGTCTGAATGTACCCTTCTATCGCAACGATATCTATTAAACTCATAACCTTCCTTTAGTCACTATAGTGACTCGATTTATTATTTTATAAATATTGCTCTGTAACCAGAGGCTACTGTCACTTTACCGCTATAGTTATTAAGACTTTATTCATTTTACTGATTCAGTATTATAACGCTCAGTACTCGTTCATAAGGGATATTCAGTGAACGCTTGTGACTAAAGTTTTATCTTTAGAAGTGTGGAGGTTATCAGTACCTATAACACTCACAAAAAAACTCAGCCCTTAGGCTGAGTTTTATTCTTAATAAAGACAGCAAATATCATTGCTATCATCTATAAGCAGATTTTATCGAGCATTATGCCAAGTCACGAACCTTGGGCTCACGCTCCCACAGACGTGATTTAGCATTTTCAATAAAGCTCTCGAGCTCTGCTAGTGGTGTGACGAACTCATCTTTTTCAATCGGCAATTTACTTAAGATAAATTCATCGGTAGCGCCGCAATAAGCGATAGCTTTACAATGGGCATAAGCATCGTTGAACCAGTCTAGTGCTGAGCTATCTTCTGCTAACTTTTTGGCTTGATCCGGCATAATAATGCTGACTACCGCATCAAACAACACCGACGGGCCACCAGCTAAGCGCTCATCTGCTTGAATACGTGTACCATCATCTAGCTTTACTTCTTTGTTAGGAGCGACGATTTTTACCATCCCACCCTCAGCATTAATCGCTTCTTCAAACTTCTGAATCTCACTGTGCTTTGAGCCTTCAGCGACCAAAATACCAACCATACGACCATTCAAAGTTTTTGGACTACGCCCGATAGTTTGTAAGGGCTTAGAGGTCGCTAAATCTTGTACTGGTGCTGCCGCATCAGCAGGCTTAGGTAATTCCATCCCTAGTGCTTTTGCGACCCGATTAGCCAAGTCCTCATCAATATGCGGCAAGTGACTGAGCATGCGAGTACGAACGTGAGCTGTATCGACTTTACCCAACTCAAATGCATAAGCAGAGGCTATATGGGCTTGCTCTTCTGGCGTTTGACTGCGATAGAACATACGCGGCTGACTGTAATGATCCGCAAAGCTCTCAGCGCGCACGCGACCTTTGACGCCATCATCTAGCTGCTCAGCAAAAGATTCAAAACCTTTTTTGACACTTTCACGCGGACGAGTCGTATCTAAGCTTTGTGGTTCGTAAAGAGTACGAGTCTTAGGAACTTGCATTTGCATATGACCGTCTTGCTGATTATTAGCAAACGGACACTTCGGCGCGTTAATAGGAATCTGGGCAAAGTTCGGTGACCCTAAGCGCGATAACTGAGTGTCGAGATAACTAAATAGACGACCTTGTAGTAGCGGATCGTTACTAAAATCTATCCCAGGTGGCAAGTGCGAAGGACAGAAAGCCACTTGCTCAGTCTCAGCGAAGAAATTGTCTACATTACGGTTTAATACCATTTTACCAATGATTTTAACTGGTACCGTTTCTTCTGGAATGAGCTTAGTGGCATCTAAATGGTCAAATGGAAACTCATTGGCCTCTTCTTCAGTGAAGAGCTGCACGCCAAACTCCCACTCTGGGTAAGCGCCGCCATCAATGGCCTCGTATAAATCGCGACGGTGATAATCAGGATCAGCGCCAGATATTTTTACCGCTTCATCCCATGTCGTTGATTGCACCCCAAGTACTGGCTTCCAATGGAAACGCACAAAGGTACTTTTACCGTCTTTATCAAGTAATCGATAACTATGAATACCGAAACCTTCCATCATCCGCAAACTACGTGGCAGAGCACGATCACTCATCAGCCAAATTAAGTTGTGCATAGTTTCAGGACTTAAAGAAACAAAATCCCAAAAGGTATCATGAGCAGAAGCCGCTTGTGGGAAGCCGCGATCAGGCTCAGGCTTGACCGCATGAATTAAATCTGGGAACTTAATCGCATCTTGGATAAAGAAGATCGGCATGTTATTACCAACAATATCCCAATTACCTTCTTCGGTATAAACTTTTACTGAAAACCCACGTACATCGCGAGGCGTATCTTTTGAGCCTTTATTACCAGCAACCGTAGAGAAGCGGGTAAATAATGGTGTCTGCTTACCCGTCTCAGTCAGAATCTTGGCCGTAGTGTATTCCTCCAACGATTCCGTCAGTTCAAAGTAACCATGCGCCGCACTACCGCGCGCATGCACGATACGCTCAGGAATGCGTTCATGGTCAAAATGATGGATCTTTTCACGTAATACAAAGTCTTCTAATAGTGTTGGACCGCGACTACCCGCTTTCAGAGAGTTCTGATTATCAGCGATAACCACCCCTTGTTGAGTAGTCAAAGCTTTGGTGTCATCGCCTGCACGCTGATGGGTTTCGCCACCATTGCCGCGTGTTGGGTTCATATCTTTGGCGGGGTCAGTATGATCAATATTCTTTTTCATAATGCATCCTAGCTAGTTAGTATAGTGATAAATAATATTTAATAGTGTCAGTACTATTTATGGCTAAAAATAATAGTGCAATAAAGTAGGTAATTTAATGTCTTAAATAAATAGTTTAAACAAAAAAAAAGCATTACATCTATGAAGCCTTGTAAATTTTTGGTTAAAGTTTGCATCTGCAAAAATATTATCAGCTAAAACTTTTAAAAAAGGTTTCCTTGTCATTTAATAATTTTTTAAGGTATGATTTTACTGAATACTATTATTCACTTACTAATAGTAAGGTTTATCTACTAACTCTAGTTCGCACTATCAAAAAAATCTCATATCTTCTCATACCAAAGCCTAACGCTAATCTAGCTACTAAATAATGAGGCCAGTGATGAAAACTTATTCTCTTTCTCCGTTCAAGCACACCTGCTACAAACTTATGCTCAGTAGTTCTGTTGCCATTATGGCTCTGACGGTTAGTCAAGCCGCCTCAGCGATCACTAGCAAAACGATTAGTTACAGCGTAGATAATCAGCCCTACGAGAGCTATTATGCTAAAGCTGATGTGGCCAATGCCCCCTTTATCCTACTTATTCATGACTGGGATGGGTTGACTGACTATGAGCGCAAACGTGCTGACATGCTCGCCAATGAGGGTTATAACGTTTTGGCGGCCGATATGTTTGGTCAAGGTATTCGTCCGACTAAGCTGGAAGATAAAAAACGACTAACCGCTGAGCTTTATGAGGATCGTAGTAAGATGCGCCGTATTCTGTCCGCTGCTTTAAATACTGGACAAGCACAAGGCAATGATGCGCGTGAAGGCGTTACCATGGGCTACTGTTTTGGTGGCAGTGTGGCGCTTGAATTGGCGCGCTCTGGTTTCCCGCAAAAAGCCTTTGTACCTTTTCACGGCGGTTTGGAGACTCCGGCTACTCAGAACTATGACAATGTTAAAGGTGAGATTTTAGTGTTTCATGGCAGCGCTGATGAAGCCGTTCCGTTAGAGGACTTTACCGCCCTTGGCAAAACCTTAGAAGCAGCTAAGGTTCCCCATGAAATGATTACTTATAGCGGTGCAGTACATGCCTTTACCGACTTTAATAATCCTGATAGGTATAACGCCCGCGCTGATGAGCGCTCTTGGAGTCGTTATATGGATTTTTTAGCGGAAGCATATCGATAACTCTAATCTAAATTAATTTTTAGATTTTGGTGGCTAAATTTTATAAGTTAGGTCGTCTAATAAACAGCTATTTTAATAAGAGGCAAGGAAATAAGTTATGTTATTGAATAATGAGGTATTACGGGCGCGGGTCAGACTATTAGGATCATTTTTAGGAGAAGCTATTTCTCGTCAGTCTGGAGAGGATACGGTAAAAACCATCGAAACGCTACGTAGTGGCTTTATCCAAGAACGTCGTGAACATAATCCTGAAAATAAACAACAGCTCATTGATCTCATTGCCTCTTTAGATAATCAAAGCTTAAAGCATGTCATTCGTGCTTTCTCTATTTACTTCTTTTTGGCCAACTTAACGGAAGAAAACTATCTACGAGAGCAGCGCCGCGCGATGCGTGCCCAGTCAAACCAAAGTTGGGAAGGCTCGTTTCGTCGTACTTTACTAGAATGCCGTGAGCGCAACATCGAACCGGCTCAAATACAAGAGCTGATTGATCAATTAAAATTTATGCCGGTTTTTACTGCGCATCCTACCGAAGCGCGTAGACGTACCACTATGAATATCTTACAAACGCTTTATCAACACAGCGATGCACTAAACGACCTTTCTGAAGAAAGCCAAGCGTTCGAGCAAGCCAAACAGAAAACCGCTGAGACTATTGATCTACTATGGTCATCAGATGAAGTTCGTACCCGCAAGCCTTTGGTTTATGACGAGATCAATAATGGTTTACATTACTTTGATGTCAGTTTATTTACTGCGATTCCTAAAGTTTATCGCAATATCAAAAATGCCATTATCGATATCTATCCTGAATTGAGCGACTATCCGCTACCCGCTTTTGTTAGCTTTGGCTCTTGGATTGGTGGTGATAGAGATGGTAACCCTTTTGTCACTCATGAAACCACAGAGATGGCGGTATTGATGCATGCCAACACCGTGCTGCGTCACTATCAAGTGTTACTGAAGAAGTTACGCCGTGAGTTAGTTCATAGCGACACGATTGTCGATATTGCTGCCGATGTTTATGCCCGTATTGCTCATTATAGCGAGCTCGATAAACAAGTCTTCTCTTACAATATTGACGATTACAATAACGAGCCTTATCGGCGCTTATTATCGATAATTATTGCTAAAGTTAAAGCCACTAATATTCATATTCAGAGCCAAGGCACTGATCCTGAGGCTGAAAAGCAAGCCTACTCAACGCCGCAAGATTTTTTAGCAGACTTACGTCTTATCCGCGAAAGCGTCAAAACTCACGACAAAGCTCATGCCGATGGCGCTTTGCTAGACATGATTCGTTTGGTAAAAACCTGTGGCTTCCATTTAGCAGCGCTTGATATTCGTCAAGATTCAGGCTATCACGGCGAGGTCATTGCCGATATCTTTGCCAGCGCCTCAAACTTACCAGACTATAACCAGCTCGACGAAACAGAGCGCCAAGAATGGCTGACGCGGTTACTTAGTAACCCTGGTACGCCGCTCATCTATAGCGATAATTTAACGGATCAGACTCGCGAACAGCTAGCCTTAATGCAGTCAGTAGCGAAGTTACGTAAACTAGTGGGTAAAGATACTTTCGGTAGCTATGTGATTTCCATGACTAATAACGCCAGTCAGCTACTAGAAGTGCTGCTGTTGATGCGTTTTGCGGGCTTGTCTGGCATCGATGAGGAAGGACATTTATTTGCCGCTTTGCCTGTTGCACCGCTGTTTGAAACCATTGAAGATCTAAAAAATATCGATAAGATTATGCCAACCATTTTGGATAACCCACTCTATCGCCAGTTACTTGAGCACTCAGGGAATATGCAAGAGATTATGCTCGGTTACTCAGACTCTTCCAAAGATGGTGGAATTATCACCTCCGCTTGGCAGCTCTATAGTGCTCAGCAGACCATCACTAGCATTGCCAACCAATACGGCATTACTACTCGCCTGTTTCATGGTCGCGGTGGTTCAGTAAGCCGTGGTGGTGGCTCAACCCATAAAGCTATTGCCGCCCAACCTGCTGGCACCTTAATGGGTCAAATCAAATTCACTGAACAAGGCGAAGTGCTTTATGCCAAATATGCTAATCCAGACACCGCCGTTTTCGAGTTGACGATGGGTATAACCGGTGCTCTCAAAGCCAGTTCTTCAAGATTTATAGAGCAGCCTAAACAGTTAAATGAATACGAAGCGCTTTTTACTCGTCTAGCCGATGCCGGTGAACAGCAATACCGCGCCCTAACGGATAATACCGAAGGCTTCTACAAATTTTATTCCGAAGCGACTCCTGTACAAGAGATATCTTTATTAAATATCGGCTCGCGTCCTGCCCATCGTAAAAAAGGCTTACCAAGCAAATCTACTATCCGAGCGATACCTTGGGTATTTGGTTGGTCATTGGCACGTTTTACC
>CBETCF010000114.1:0-7209 GCA_965534785.1 uncultured Psychrobacter sp. | reverse complement strand
AGCAGTCGCGCCGTCAGCCGACCCATCTAAAAGGCATGATGACTCGTGATGAAGTAGTCAGTTACTATCTAGAGAAGACTGGACTTGAGATTGATAATTGGACCTTTTATGAAGTGTTTGGCTTATTCCGTTTAGCCGGTATCGTCCAACAGATTTATTATCGCTATTATAATAAGCAAACCAAAAATCCTGCTTTCAAGAACTTTTGGCTTATCGTTCATGTGCTAAATGCCAAATGTCTAAAACTCATCGCTCAATATGAAGGTGAAGCTTTATTCATGACGCATGTGCAGCCACGCTTAGAAGAGAGAGGCATGGACAAAGCGGCTATAGAGCAGTTGCCAGAACCGGTGCAAAAAGTCGTCAAAAGCATTTTGCCTAAAGGCTATTTTGAGTCAAGCTCCAAGTCTGTTGATGACTAGTAGAGCCAATCACTTGTCAGCCAGTAAACCGCTCAAAATAAGATAATAAATAGGCCATAATTTATGATTACTATTCTTTTAGCTCGACATGGTCAAGCTTCTTTCGGCAAAAAAAACTACGATAATCTATCGGAGTTAGGTGTCACCCAAGCGCGTATGCTTGGTGAGCATTATGCTGCTACTGAACGCCGTATCGATGCGGTGTTTAGTGGTAGTTTAGTACGTCAGCAAGATTCGGCCCGTCACTTTATCGAAAGTTATCAAGCAGCTTTAGAGGATAGTAATAAATCTATTAAAATTAGTAGTCCTTTATTTGAGCTTGCTGATCATAATTTGATCGCTGAGTTTAATGAGTTTAATCATCAGGATGTATTGACCAAATCCAACCCAGCATTTGCCAGTCAAGCGGCTATAGCTATGGAGATTAGCAAAGCTGAAGTACCTAAGTTACGTTTGGCAGAGCTATTTGATCAAGCTATGCAGCGCTGGCATGGCGGCGAGTATGATAGTGATTATGTTGAAAGTTGGACACAGTTCAATGAGCGTACTCAGCAAGCGATAGCGCAGATACAGACTAAAGCTAGCTTGTTACATTCAGCAGATAAAGATGTTGGAGGTTCTGAGGATACTACCGTTTTAGTATTCACTTCAGGTGGCGTGATAGCCGCGATTACCGCGCAATTATTTAAGCAAAATAGCCAGATGGCCTATCAGCTTAATAAGCGACTGATAAACACAGGAGTGACTGCTATTACCTTACAAAGACAAGCTTTACGGCTATTATCCCTAAACGAATATAGTCATTTATTCGCTGAAGGGGAGCGCTTTGTGACTTGGCGATAACAAGGTTGTTTATTAGAGAAATCTTTAGTACTAACAATCTATATAGTGATATCAATAGATATAAGCATTGCTGAATATAGGTAGATGATAGACACTACTGATATATTAAACTCTAGTATCTAAAATATTACAGCTATACTATGATGATTTTTATATGGTGAAGCTTTAACTTAATTTCTAATGACTTAATTTACAATGATATTGTACTGATGAGAAGAGAGTGCTATGCAGAATAAACTAATAAGCCTAGTGACCCAAACCGCCAAGCAAAGTAAGGCGCAAGCGGTTAGTGCTATACAACCAGCGCGCTATTTAAAAGGGCTGAACCAATCACAAGTCGGTCAAGGCAAAACCGTGCTAGTGACTGGAGCAAGCTCCGGTCTAGGTGAAGTCATGGCGCGATTATTTGCCAAGCTTGGTTATAATCTAGCGATTTGTGCCCGCCGTAGTGAGCGTCTAGAGCAGCTCAAGACCGACCTTATGGAGAGCTATCCTAATATTCGGGTAGAGTATAAAGTCTTAGATGTGAGCGACTATGAGTCGATATTCAAAGTCTTTAATGAGTTCGCTGCCGATTTCGGTTATATCGATCGAGTTGTGGTTAATGCTGGTGTAGGTGAAAGTCGCCGTATCGGTAAAGGCCGTTTTGAGACTAATCGCCGTACTGCAGAGATTAACTTTGTCTCGGCCCTAGCGCAGTGCGAAGCGGCCATGAAGATCTTTCGCGATCAGAACGATGGGCATTTAGTAGTCATCTCAAGTATGTCAGCGATGCGCGGCTTACCGGGGCACATGACTACTTATGGCGCTGCCAAAGCGGGTATCGCTTATCTTGCTGAAGGCATTCGTGCGGATATGTTGCTCAGTAAACTGCCTATTAAAGTGACCACTATTTATCCCGGTTACATCCGTACTGAGATTAATAAAGATGCTAAACCGTTGCCGTTTGAAGTAGATGTCGATACGGGCACTAAAGCTATCGTAGCGGCTATAGAAGCTGGCGTTGATGAGGCTTGCGTACCAAGCTTACCTTGGTCAATCGTGGGTCAGGCTATGAAACGTCTGCCTTTACAGTTTGTTAGTAAAATTAGCTAAAGCTAGTTTTTAATTTTTGCCAAGCCAGTTCTGTATGAGTCTTACTAGTTGCTACTTGCTGCCAAAAAGCCCTCAAAATATTGAGGGCTTTTTAATGATTGTATTTAGTGGAAATGGGGTTAGTTAACCATTATGCATTATCCGCCTTATGCTTTTCACGTAGCTGTTGACGTAGTACTTTGCCGACATTACTTTTCGGTAAGTCATCAACGAACTCAATTTGACTAGGACATTTATAGCGGGTTAAGTTTTTGTGAGCAAAGTCTTTAATCATTGCTTCTGTAACGTTCTCATTGTCACGTATGACATATATTTTTACCGCATCACCTTTGCTTTCATCAGCAATACCGATAACCGCACAGTCTGAGATACCTATACAATCTAGCATGACAGACTCAACCTCATTGGGGAAAACATTAAACCCTGAGACTAGAATCATATCTTTTTTGCGATCGAGTAGGGTGAAGTAGCCTTGCTCATTCATCTTACCAATATCACCAGTGCGAAAATAGCCTTCTGAAGTGAATTCTTTACTATTGTCTTTATTGAGATAGCCTGGCGTCACATTAGGGCCTTTCATGCAAATCTCGCCCGCTTCATTGACTGCTGCGCGCTCGCCATTTTCATCGATGATAATGATATCAATACTAGGCAGAGGAATACCAATAGTGCCATTAAACTCAGTATTGGTGAGCAAATTACAGGTACCAACCGCCACACATTCAGTCATGCCCCAGCCCTCAATCATCGGACAGCCAGTCACTTGCAACCAGCGCGAGGCGGTCTGTTCAGTGGCTGCCATACCGCCGGCCTGCGACATATGTAAGTTGCTAAAATCGAGCTTACTAAAATCGGGGTGATCAAGTAAGCCTTTAAATAAGGTATTGACTGCTGGCAACACATGAAAAGGTTGTTTGGACAAAGATTTGATAAATCCTGGAATATCGCGCGGATTAGGAATCAGGATAAAAGCATTACCAGAGCGTACACCTACTAAGCTCAGCATAAAAGCAAAAATATGATAGAGCGGCAAGGCCATAACCATGTTTATTTGCTCATCACCAACTTGCGAGATAATAGGTTCTGACCAAGTCTCAGATTGCAAGCCCGCGGCTACGATATTACGCTGGGTGAGGATAGCGCCTTTGGATAGTCCAGTGGTACCACCGGTATATTGTAAAAAAGCCGTTTGCTCTAGAGTAGCATTAACCTTTTGTAAGGTTAGTTTTTTGCCTTTACTCAGGACGTCAGGGAAGCTAGTGACTCTATGCTTAGTACTATCGAGGTTATAATCAGGGATTAATTTTTTTACATGCTTTAATAGCGTATTGACTACCACGCCTTTGAACCCCATCATATCGCCTATTTTTGAGACTACGATAGCCTCAACATCGGTATCATCAACGACTTCTTCGAGCGCTTTTGCGAAGTTATCGACTAGAAATATAGCTTTGGCACCAGAATCATTAAGCTGATGACGTAGCTCACGGCCGGTATAGAGTGGATTGACAGGAGTACACACATAACCTGCTCGTAAGATGCCAAGCATTGTTGGCAAGTATTGAGGAATGTTTGGCATCATCAAAGCTACCACACTTCCTTGTGCCAATCCTTGAGCTTGTAACCAAGCGGCGATTGCTTTTGAGGCTTTATCAATATCATCATAGCTGTGTTTGACGCCCATGCAGATAGTAAAAGTCTGCTTAGCAAAACTAGCGAAACTCTCCTCATACAGCTCTATTAAGCTTGAATACTGTTCGGGGTCAATAGTTTCAGGAACACTTGCGGGATAGTGAGCGAGCCAAGGTTTATCTATCATTAGTAATGTCCTTATTATTTGATAAATGGTGGGGGAGTTGTTTTTGCTTTAGCCTTTTAACATCGTAGATAAATCCTTATATCTTAAAATGTCAGCATACTGGTGAAATTTTATACTATTTTTACTGTTTTAAAAATCCCTCTATATGACTACAGAGGGATTTTTAAGCTACTGAAACTATAGACAATTAGATTAACTACAGTAACTGCGGGTTGTCAGATAAATGTTGTTCACGTAGTTTTTGACGCAGTACTTTGCCAACATTAGACTTAGGTAGCTCATCAACGAACTCGATATAACGAGGACACTTGTAACCTGTCAAATTATCTAGAGCAAATTCTTTAATGTCGCTTTTATTGACGCTGCTGTTAGCAGGAACCACATATATTTTTACCGCCTCTCCTTGACGCTCATCAGCAATACCGATAACCGCGCAGTCAACGACCCCTGTACAATCTAACATTACCGATTCAATCTCATTAGGGAACACGTTAAAGCCTGAAACTAAGATCATATCTTTTTTTCGATCGAGCAAGGTAAAGTAGCCTTTTTCATCCATACTAGCGATATCTCCAGTACGGAAATAGCCCTCGTTAGTGAAAACGTCTTTATTATCGCTATTATGATAGCCTAAGGTTACATTTGGCCCTTTAAAACACATCTCACCCGCTTGATGGACGCCCAAACGCTCGCCGTTGTCATCAACGACAATGATATCGATGCTAGGCACAGGAATACCAATGGTACCATTGAATTTGCGTTCAGTAATGACATTGGCAGTCCCTCCAGCAACGCCTTCGGTCATACCCCAACCTTCAACCATCGGGCAACCTGTCACCTCTAACCATTTCTGCGCGGTTTGCTCAGTCGCTGCCATACCGCCGGCTTGAGTGATACGCAGTGAGCTAAAGTCTAACTGCTTAAAGTTAGGCTGATCTAATAAACCTTTGAATAAAGTATTGACGGCAGGGAAGATATGAAACGGCTGTTTTGATAAAGTCTTGACAAATCCAGGCATATCTCGAGGGTTTGGCACTAAGATAAAGGTGTAGCCTGAGCGCATCCCTAATAAGCTCAGCATAAAGGCAAAAATATGATACAGCGGCAAAGCCATCACCATATTAATATAAACCTCATTAATCTCTGAGGTAATAGGGGAGTACCAAGCTTCCGACTGTAGCGCGGCGGCGACCACATTACGCTGTGACAGTATGGCGCCTTTGGATAAACCAGTCGTGCCACCCGTGTACTGTAAGATAGCTTTTTGTTCTAAATTCATCTTTGGTTTATTAAAAGGCATCTCTTTGCCCTTTTTGATTACATCAGGGAACTTGGTGACCTCATGCTTGGGATCATTGAGCTTGTACTTAGGAACTAGACGTTTGACTTGACGAATAATAGTATTAACCAATATTCCTTTTAATCCCATCATATCGCCCATTTTCGATAAGACAATGCGGTTGATAGCGGTCTCATCGACGACTTGTTCAAGCGCTTGCGCGAAATTATCGACAACGAAAATAATTTTGGCTCCTGAGTCATTGAGTTGATGACGCAGCTCACGCCCAGTATATAGCGGGTTAATAGGGGTACAAACATAGCCTGCGCGTAAGATACCTATCATCGTTGGCAGATACTGAGGCACGTTAGGCATCATTAGCGCCACGATACTGCCTTTTGGGAGACCTTGCGCTTGCAACCAAGAGGCAATAGCTATCGAGGTTTTATCGATATCATCGTAAGTGTGCGTTACGCCCATGCAAACGCTCATAGGGTGCATACGAAAGCGATTAAAGCACTCTTCATATAGATCTACTATGTTGGCGTACTTATCTGGATTGACTGTTTTGGGTACGTTAGTAGGGTATTGATCGAGCCAAGGTTTATTCATCGTCATATCTAGCTTCCTTAAATTTAATATAGGTTAAGGTCCTATAGGTAAGTAGTCACATCCTTGTCAACATTAAAATCGTTAGGGCGAAGATAAGAAGGAATAAAAGTTATCGCGCTAACAAGATAATATCGAGTGCTATCCTAACTATTAACTGACTGCTGACATAAAGTGGCCTTTGTACAAACTATTATCGCTAATAAAAAAGATTAGCTAATTATCCTAAAATAAGCTTTAAGCAAAATTCGCTTTGCATCAAGCTTAGAGAGTTAGGGTTTAGCAACCTAGTGAAATAATTTGCAAACACACTACCACAACCTCAACTTTTTGCGATAATGTGATACGAGGACTTTGCAGTACAGGTATAAATTTGATAAATGGTTGATATTATGATGTGAGACTAAATGGATGAGTGGCAATAATAAGAGATGAGCTGCTAAATAAAGTAGAAAACGCAGTTAATAAGCAAGTTAATTTCATAAAAAAAGCCCTTTATGTAGATAAAGGGCTTTATAAAATTTTTATTAAAAAAATGTCTTATAGAACAGGATTATCTTCTAAGTGTTTTTCACGCAGTTTTTGTCTGAGTACTTTGCCAACATTAGACTTTGGCAGCTCATCAACGAATTCGATATAGCGAGGGCATTTATAACCGGTCAAATTATCAAGAGCAAAGTCTTTAATCAAGTCTTTAGTGACATTATTATCTTTGCGAATAATGTACATCTTAATGGATTCGCCTTGATGTTCATCAGGAATACCAATCACCGCGCAATCGATGATTCCTTCATAATCTAGCATTACTGACTCAAGCTCATTAGGATAGACATTAAAACCTGAGACCAGAATCATATCTTTTTTACGATCGAGTAATTTGATATAGCCTCTTTCATCCATACTGATGATGTCACCAGTACGAAAGTAACCTTCTGCCGTAAAATCATTACTGCTGTCTCTATTGAGATAGCCTAAAGTTACATTAGGACCTTTGATGCACATCTCACCCGCTTGATCAAAGCCTAGGCGTTCGCCATCTTCATCCACAACGATAATATCAATGCTAGGTAAGGGGACCCCAATAGTGCCATTGAACTTACGATCAGTAATGACATTGGCGGTACCAGCAGCCACGCCTTCAG
>CBETCF010000113.1:0-7243 GCA_965534785.1 uncultured Psychrobacter sp. | reverse complement strand
ACCTATAGAGGTGGGGGACTTCTGCGCTAAGATGTTAAATCCGCAAAAAGCGAGCTAACCATAAGCTAACTCGCCCTACTCTCAAATTATTGAAATCAAACTTTCATGGCTTTTTAAAGCAAATGTGCCTTTAGCTCAAGTACCTTATCACGAGTCTTCGCCGCATCTTCAAACTTCAAGTCGCGCGAGAATTGCTTCATTAACTTCTCAAGGCGGTTAATCTCTTTGGCGAGCAAATCTGGACTACGTAAAATACTAATATCGACATCAGGTAGATTGCTCTTAATCGGAATGACTTGGTTATCATTAGCGTTATGATCTTCGCCAGTATCGATCTTATCCGTGATACTGCGACGTGCGCCTCTAGGGGTAATATTATGCTCAATGTTAAACTCAATCTGCTTTTCACGGCGACGATCGGTCTCATCTATCGCTCGCTCCATACTCGGGGTGATGCGATCGGCATAAAGAATAGCTTTACCATTTAAGTGACGCGCCGCCCGACCGATAGTCTGAATCAGCGCACGCTCAGAGCGCAAGAAACCCTCTTTATCGGCATCAAAGATAGCCACGAGTGATACTTCGGGCATATCAAGACCTTCACGCAAGAGGTTAATACCGACCAGTACATCATGCACACCCGTACGCAATTCATGAATAATTTGCATGCGCTCAACGGTATCAATGTCAGAATGTAAATAAGCGACTTTGACATCATACTCTTTAAGATAGCTAGTCAAATCCTCTGACATGCGCTTGGTCAAAGTCGTAATCAATACGCGCTCATCTAGCGCACAGCGTTTGGTAATCTCTGATAGCACATCATCGACTTGGGTCAACACTGGACGTATCTCAATCTCAGGGTCGATCAAGCCTGTTGGACGCACTAGCTGCTCTACTACTTGCTCGCTATGCTCAAACTCATAAGCTGCCGGGGTGGCGCTAACATAGATAGTCTTCGGCTTGATACGCTCCCATTCTTCAAACTTCATCGGGCGGTTATTCATCGCACTTGGTAACCGAAAACCATAATTGACCAAGTTTTCTTTACGCGATCTATCGCCTTTATACATCGCACCGATTTGCGATACGGTCACATGCGACTCATCGAGGAACAGTAACGCATCCTCTGGAATATAATCAAACAAAGTCGGCGGTGCTTCACCAGATGGACGACCGGATAGATGTTGTGAGTAGTTCTCAATGCCATTACAGTAGCCAAGCTGCTGAATCATTTCCAGATCATACTGGGTGCGCTCTTTGAGACGCTGTGCTTCAATCAATTTATTATTATCACGGAAATACTCTAAACGCGGCTCAAGCTCAGCACGAATAGTATGACTTGCCGCCTCTAACTTATTGCGCGGCGTCACATAATGCGACTTGGGATAAATAGTAATACGTGGCACATTGCGTACCGTCTTACCTGTAAGAGGATCGAACCAACTGATCTTTTCGACTTCATTATCGAATAGATGCACCCGTACCGCTAACTGCTCAGATTCCGCCGGATAAATATCTAATATCTCACCGCGCAGCCGATAAGTACCGCGGCCAAAGTCGAGCTCATTACGAGTATATTGCATCTCAACCAGGCGCTTAATAGTTGCGGTACGATCGATCATATCGCCAACGACCACATGCAGTAGCATTTTTAGGTAACTCTCAGGATCACCCAAACCATAAATACAAGACACCGAAGCCACGATAATCGCATCTCGGCGCTCTAATAACGCACGCGTCGCTGATAGACGCATCTGATCGATATGATCGTTGATAGCGCTGTCTTTTTCAATAAAAGTATCACTTGCCGCCACATAAGCTTCCGGCTGATAGTAATCATAATAGCTGACAAAGTATTCAACCGCGTTATTCGGGAAAAAGGCTTTGAACTCACCATATAACTGCGCGGCGAGCGTCTTGTTATGCGCCATAATAATAGTCGGACGCTGAGTTTCAGAGATGACCTTTGCCATGGTATAAGTCTTACCAGAACCGGTAACACCAAGCAATAACTGCTCATCCATACCACTATTAATGCCTTTAACTAACTTCTCAATGGCTTGTGGTTGGTCTCCTGCTGGCTCAAATTCTGTGACCATCTCAAAGGCACGGCTCGATATTTGCGTTCCAGACGCATTGACTCCAACGATTTCAGCTTCGCCTTGCAGCTGAGTGGCCAACTGATTTAACTGACGCGATGAGCGCGGTTCGGGCATACGCATAGTAGCTTTCTTCCTGATTCTTATAATAAGGTTTAATACAATGTGGGGGCTAAACCACTATTTTTAAAGGTTAATTCATAGCTTCTGGCTATTATTAACGGGCTAAACCTAAAGACCAAACTATCAATAAAAACCGGAAACTAAAGTATAGTTTATCAACGACTGATAGAGCTTAGGTAAGTAAAAGTTATCAAAAAGGCAAATACTGGTCACTAAACTTACAAAGCTTTTCATGCTTAACAAAGCCCTTACATGACCACTTAATAAAGCCTAAGGCTTAGGGTTCAATAAATTTTTCAACCTGTTATTATCAATAGTGAGATTTAGCAATAAATGATTAAAAAGATTTCAAAGATTATTTTGAAGATCATAAACAACTAACTATTTATTCAAAAATATAATAATGGAGTAGAATATGAGAGAACGTTATGCAAGTGGTATAAATGATGAGACTGCAAAAAAGATGGTAGATTTATTAAACGCTAATCTAGCAAACTTAATCGACTTGAGCATGGACAGTAAACAGTGCCATTGGAACCTGCAAGGTACTGGCTTTATCGGTGTGCATCAGTTATTGGATGATACTTATGATCGTCTAACTGAAGCCTTCGATACAGTAGCAGAACGTATTGTTATTCTTGGTGGTAAAGCTAATGGTATCTCTAAAAGAGTCGTTGAAGATTCTATTTTAGAGACTTACCCTACGGACATCTCAGAAGTTGACCAACACGTACGTGAGCTGACCGATCGCTATAAGACCATTGCAGCGTCATTGCGCGAAGCTATCGACACCGCTGGCGATGCTGGTGATGAAGATACTGCTGATCTATTGACAGAAGTCAGTCGTACTATCGATAAAGATGCTTGGTTCATTGGTGCTAATGCGCCAAAGAAATAGTCTTAACTCAATAGATAAGTATTTTAATAATACCTAATTTGAAATATTAAAATAAAAGGTCACCTTAATTGGTGACCTTTTTTATGCTTAACTTATTAAAAAACAACTTATCATTACTTTTCAGCCATTAGCGCTTCAATATCGGCTGTCATGCGAGGAGTGATAGTTTGCATATTTTTTATACTCTCCTCCATCATCGCCGGCATGATTTGCTTAGTGATCTGAGCTAAGTAATCTTCCATCATAGCAGGCTGCTTTTTGATGATGTTTTGACCAATATTACTACTATAAAACTCAATCTGAGCATCAACTTCTTGCTGATTAAAGTGTCGCTTAGCGGACTCAATATAGATAGCTATAATTTGTTTATTGAACTTTTGAACCTTCATACTATCGGTTACCTCTGCACTATACTTACTCACGATAGCATCATAACGTTGGCGCTGACTCTTACTCAGATCGCCGCTAGGCAATGCCGCTAACATTCATTGCATTACTTGCTCTGTCATTGCGCTATCACTAGTCATACCGTCCATCATTTCAACTAACTTAGTGACTTCTATCAGTTTCATTAAAGAGGCATCGGTTGGTACCGCTGCCTGTGCAGATACTACTGGAACCGCTATTACTGTGATTGCGCTTAGGCTTAACGATAGTGCAAATGTAGCGTTTCTTAATAAGGATCTCATATTACTGCCTTTCATATCACTTGGTTATTATGAATTGTTGATTATTAGCTTTATTCAGTATCCGCTAACTTCGAAGGCACAGTATTAGTAGCATTTTGCGTCAACTCTCCTACTTCCTTGCTAATATCACAGCTAGGACGTTTAGAATCTTGCATACGCAAGCTCTTACGTTCTATTGCGGCATCAGCACGACATTGTTGCATACTATTTTTGATATCAAGTGGTGGAATTGGAGTCGGTTTACCATTATCATCAATCGCCACCATAGTGAAATAACAGCTATTAGTATGGCGAATAGTACGAGCGCGGACGTCTTCTGCTTCTACCCGAATACCGATTTCCATCGAAGTGGTGCCCACATGATTGACACTAGCAGCAAAAGTTACCAACTCACCGACATAAATAGGCTCACGGAACATCACTTGGTCGACTGATAGCGTAACTACGTAACTACCGCTATAGCGACTAGCGCAAGCGTAAGCGACCTGATCGAGCATCTTTAATAAATCACCACCATGCACATTACCAATAAAATTCGCCATATCTGGAGTCATCAATATCGACATGTAGAGTTCGTGATTTAACGGTGCTCTTTTGGCAGTGGAGCTAGTATTGTACTGAGGCATAAGTTTCCTTAATAGTTATGAGATTTATTTGTCATTTATACAGCAGGCAGATAGCTAGTGCAAACCTATAAGACCAAAAAAACGGCTTAACCTAAGTTAAACCGCTCTTATTTATACCTCAAACACTTAAGCTGAAGCAGCTCTATCTAGCCAACGAAAACGGTATGCTAACCAAGCCGTGCCAGCACTAACTGTACCTGTTAAAAAGCCGCCCCAAGTGAAGTCTACCAAAGCGGTATCGAGGGTAAAGCCTTTGTATAATGCCAAGTTAGTAAAGTCATAAGTACCATATGCCATTAAGCCAAGTAAACCGCCTAATAAGAAAATTTGCCCGACTGAAGCCTTTGCTTTTATCTGCGGATAAAGAACAATAATACACAGCGCTAAGATATAAAACATATAGAACACGGCAGCCGCCATCATATTAGGTTCATCCGCTAAAAGATGACCTATACGCTCCTCATAAAACAGCCCTTTCATCGTTGACAGCCAGACGAAGTCAACGCCTAAAAACATAGCAACGGCAACAAGATAAACAAACGTATAGCCCATAACAATATCCTTTTATAATTACTAAGCACAGATTTTAATTGCCTGTTTGCCTAGCCTGCTTTATTTGCCTAACTCTCTAGTAACACCTACGGTTTAATAATACTTGTAGTAAAAATATTTAGCACTACTATAACGATTGCTAGATCTATTGTAATATTTTAACTGTACTTCAATATGACGTATTTAGGTTTAGTAATCGTTATGGCTTTAAGTAACTTAATTGTAAAGCTGCTATCAATATTCTAGCGTTAAGCCAATTAGCTTTAGCCAAATGCAGCAGCAACGCTAGGGGTACTATGCTGAGTAATTGTGTTGCCAATCGACTTATCTTTCGCATCAGCCGCGGGGGAGTCAGAGAAATGTAGAATATCTATATTATCCGGCTTTACCGCAGTCAACTGCACGACGCCAATGGTACGCTCCAAAAACCCACCTTCGCAGTAACAGAAATAAAACTCCCAGAGACGAATGAATGCTTCATCATAGCCAAGCGCTTTAATTTCTTCACGCTGCGCCATAAACGCTACGCGCCAGTCACGCAGGGTATGCGCATAATCGAAACCATAGTCATGCAATTGCTTGATGACCATATCCGTCTGCTCAGTAAACTGATTATTTAGCTCTAGATTAGATAGCAGGCAGCCACCAGGGAAAATATGGGTCTGGATAAAATCTACCGAATCGACATAGTCTTCATAATTTTGATCATTGAAGGTGATCGCTTGCAGTACCATTAAACCGGTAGGCTTGAGCAAGTCATTACATTTGGCAAAAAAGGTTGGCAGATATTCATAACCCACCGCTTCAATCATTTCAATACTCACAAGCTTGTCGAATTGGCCTGTTAATTCGCGATAATCCTCTTTGAGCAAAGTTATCTTGTTCGACAAGCCAGCTGCTTCGACCCGAGCCTTTGCTTCATCATATTGAGCGTCTGAAATAGTAGTCGTAGTGACATGACAGCCGTAGTTTTTAGCGGCATAAATAGCAAACCCACCCCAACCCGTACCAATTTCAATCACTTGATCCTCAGCAGTAAGCTGCAAACGTTGGCAAATAAGCTTAAGCTTATGCTGCTGCGCCTCAGCAAGGGTAGCTTCAGAATTTTTGTACACCGCTGAGGAATACATCATCGTCTCATCCAAAAAACGCTGATACATGTCATTCCCTAAGTCGTAGTGCGCCAAGATATTGGACTTCGAACCCGATTGATCATTGCTACGTAGCTGATGTTTGGCCTTCTCAAAAGTCTTACTAATACCAGCAAAACGATTCTCTAACTTATTAAGCACTGCTAAGTTCCGCGCCGCCAAGCGTATCAAACCGGTTAAGTCATCGGTATCCCATTCGCCATTGATATAGCTATCTGCCAAAGCAATAGAGCCACCAAATAATAGCTGACGATAGACACTAATGTCATGAATGGTCAAGGTTACCTGCAATGCATGGCGACCCACTGCCGAGCTACTTTTCAGATTCAGAGACTTACTACCGAAACTATGAGTGTCAATAGCCTGCTCAGCAAAATCTTCAATGACGGTTATGCCACCGAATTGCACCCGTTTTAAAGCTTGGAATATCGCTTTTCTAGCTAGATAGCTAACGCTATTATTCACTGGTTTTAAAATAGCACTGTCATTTAGCGTCTGACTAAAACGTGCGTTAATTTTTTCTAATCTAGTCGTGGGCTTACGTTCGGTTGGTCGTACTGACATCGTCTTGGTATCCTTTTATGCACTCATCTATTTAAAATATACTTTACTACTGTGGAGATTTTTATTTCGAAAGATTTAAAATTTGATACTAAATTAAAAGTAAAACGGTTATATAAATTTAAACGCGCTATGTTCTTTTTGGATAGTCTCAATTAGTATTATCACTTTGCTCACTATCGGCTAGCTTTTGGTCATAACTAATATAAGGCACTTTTTTAAGGGCATAAAGCTTAAAGGCATGCCAATAGATACGCGTTAACGAAGTCACATTCATCATTGGATTTCGTTTTAAACTCTTGCGAATAGTACTGGCACTCATTGGCTCGCCACTCATCTTAATGCCTGTTTTTAGTACTTCACCACGCTTATCACTGATATTAATAGCGATGCGGATATCAAAAGCATGGTGCTCATTAGCAGTATCAGCTTTAGATTCACTTGAAGCAAAATTTGTTGGCTTTACGCTTACCTGCCAGCGATAGAGCTGATCGATAGGGTTAAAGGGTGAGACATGAAAATCTTTATCATGACAAAACTC
>CBETCF010000112.1:0-7288 GCA_965534785.1 uncultured Psychrobacter sp. | reverse complement strand
TAGGATACGCTATGCAAACCATTTTACTTGTCCCTATTAGTCGCGGTATCGGTGTAACCTCAGCCGCCCTAGGTCTAATCCGTGCCCTTGATTATAACGGTATCAAAGCCGGCTTTATGAAGCCCTTTTTGCAAGATGATACTTTAGATAAACAAAACAGTTTAGACAGCTCAAGCGCGCTAATTATGCACGCTTTTGGGCTAGCGCCACCAAAGTCTATCAACCGTCAGCGCGTTGAGCGCATGATAGGCGACGGTAACCTTGATGAGCTGATGGAAGAAGTCATCGGTAATTACCATAGTATTGAAGGCGATCAAGACGTCATCATCTGCGAAGGCTTAGTACCAACAACTGAAGCCTCATACGCTTCACAAATCAACCAAGCTATCGCTCACGCTTTAGATGCGAAAATTATCTTTGTCAGCACCGTCGATACTAGTAATCCTGCGCAACTTGCGGACAAACTCGATGTGCATGCGCGAGAGTTCGGCGGTATCGCTCATGAGCGTACTTTGGGCTGTATCCTCATGCGTGTCCACGATGTGCCTAATACTTTTGAGACCCAGCCCGTGGCTCCCGGTGAGGCCGTTGTCAGCTTAGATGCAGGCTTTATACAAGAGGTGCAGCGCCTGTCACCGCATTTTCACAGCGATCGTTTCCGCTTAATCGGGGTGGTGCCATTTAGTGACACGCTATCGGTGCCGCGTACTTGGGATATCGCCGCTGAACTTGATGCTACTTGGCTCAATGTTGGCGAGGCCAAATCACGCCGTATCAATAGTATAAGCCTGACCGCCCGTTCAGTAGCACGAGTCGATGAAATCTTTAAACGTGGCACGTTAATAGTCGTACCTGGCGACCGTGATGATTTATTGTTAGCAGCCGGTCTAGCCTGTATCAACGGTGTACCGTTAGCAGGTTTAGTATTGACGGGCGGTGTCTCACCAAACCCTACTGTCGCTGAGCTCTGGCAATCGGCCTTGAAAACCGGTATTCCAGTAATGAGTGTCGAGACCGATAGTTTTGAGACCGTACAAAACTTATTACAAATGAGCTCTGAGATTCCAAGCGATGATACCGAACGCGCCACCGATGTCGCTCGTTATGTCGCTGCTCACCTCGACCTAAGTTGGATCAAAGAATACTTCAGCGGTGATTATGTGCCACGTCTCTCGCCAGCTGCGTTTCGTCATCAAGTGGTCAAAAAAGCTCAAAATGCCAAAAAACGAGTGGTGCTGCCAGAAGGTTCTGAGCCACGTACCGTAGAAGCTGCCTGTATCTGCCAAAGCCGCGGTATCGCTGATTGTGTGCTATTGGCTAAGCGTAGTGATGTTGAGCAAGTCGCCAAGAATCGTAATTTAATCTTGCCAGAAGGGCTAGAGATTCTTGATCCTGCAAGCCTTGATATGACTAAATATATCAAGGCTGTGGTCGAGCGCCGCAAAGGCAAAACCTCTGAGGCGCAAGCGGCCGAACAGCTTGAAGATACGGTCTTTTTGGGCACAATCATGCTGCAAATGGACGAAGTTGATGGGCTAGTCTCTGGGGCGATTCATACTACCGCTAATACGGTACGCCCAGCGTTTCAGCTGATTAAGACTGCGCCGCAATACTCCTTAGTATCTTCTGTGTTCTTTATGCTGCTACCTGAGCAAGTAGTAGTTTATGGGGATTGTGCGATTAACCCGGATCCAACCGCCGAAGAGTTGGCTGAGATTGCCATTCAATCAGCGCAATCAGCAGCGGCCTTTGGTATTGATCCAAAAGTAGCGATGATTAGCTACTCTACTGGCGCGTCAGGTACCGGCGCTGATGTCGAAAAAGTCATTCGCGCTACCGAGATCGTCCGTGAGCGCGAGCCAACTCTAGCGGTTGATGGGCCACTACAATATGATGCCGCGTCAGTGATGAGTGTCGGTAAACAAAAAGCACCCGACTCAAAAGTTGCTGGTCAAGCTAATGTGTTCATCTTCCCGGATTTAAATACTGGTAACACGACTTATAAAGCGGTACAGCGTAGTGCTAACGTCATCAGTGTTGGACCGATGCTACAGGGCTTGAATAAGCCAGTAAATGATCTATCGCGTGGTGCTTTGGTTGATGACATTGTTTATACCATCGCTCTAACTGCTATTCAGGCTTATAGTGATTTGATTTAAAATAGCTTGAATGATTATTATCCTTAAACAAAAGCGCTTATCATAATTATGGTGAGCGTTTTTTATTGTATAGCCATATTTTGAAGGTCTTTGTAAGTACCCGCTAGACTCTCAAAATTATCATAAAGCGATTAGCAGGCAAACCTGAGCTACAATCGTTATAATGGCGCTATGACTAAACCTTCACCTCCTGCTATTCGTGCCTATTTGGGCGGCTCTTTTAACCCTGTACATAACGCTCACATCGAGATGGCGATGGAAGTCTATAACGCTCTTATCCCTTTCGCTAACGAGCAGCAATGTGAGCTACAAGTTTCATTATTGCCCAACGCCCGCTCACCTTTTAAACAACAAAGCACCGATCCCAAACATCGCTTAGCGATGCTAAAATTGGCGATTAAAGACACGCCATTACATATTGACGAGCTTGAGCTGTGGCAAGCCCCGCCGGTCTATACTATCGATAGTGTGCAGACTTTGAGACGGCGCTATCCTAATGATCGTCTGATATTTATTATGGGAATGGACAGTGCACGTAGTCTAGAGCAATGGAAACAGGGCTTAGAGCTGACTGACTATGTTAATTTATGGTTATTCGATCGTAGCGAAGAGACTGAAATAATTGCTGATGAGGTAAAAGAAGATATCGCTAAATCGAATGCTCCATACCATGAGCAACTAACCGTAGCAGATATAGCTAAATTAACCACTCAATTACCAGCAGCGCTACAACAGCAAGTCACTAGCTCATTGACTGAATTGTTAGTTATGCCTGAGCTATCGTTAGCAGGTCGAAACTCATCTCAACAACCCTTGAAAACCATCTTTAAAGGACGCATTTATATAGACACGCGAACCGTGAAGATGATGTCGAGTACCGAAATTCGTCAACAACTATTTGAGCAAATACATCAACAACAGAAGCAAACAACTTCGGATGGTAGCCTTGTAATAGTACAGAACCCTTTATCTAAAACCCTTAATTCTGCGGTTTATCATTATATTATCGCTCATCAGCTATATTCTGCTGCCTAATTCCGTTAAAATCACCTTATTATGGTCATCACTACTCTATCGTAGTCGATGACGACTTATATTCTATATCTAATGACGATTAAAGAGACGCAAATTTATGAGCAACACTATGACGAACGAACGCCTAGAAGAATGCTTAGCACTAGTAAAAACCGCTTTAGAAGACATGAAAGCCAAGAACATCACTGTACTCGATGTTGAAGAGTTAACCGACGTTATGGAACGTATGGTTATCGCTGATGGCACCTCAAAGCGTCACGTTCGCGCTATGGCCGACAGTGTTGGCGCTGAAGCTAAGCAAGCCGGCTTTATGCCTCTTGGCCGCGAAGGTGGCACGGATTCTGACTGGACGCTGATTGATTTGGGCGCAGTAGTAGTACATATGATGACGCCCGCTGCGCGTGAGTTCTATGACCTTGAAGGCCTATGGTCATCACCTGAGAGCTTAGCTGAATTAGTTGCCACGCCACGTGAGAAAAAAGCCGGTCGTCGCAACTAATTCTCCAAAAATAAGTTTTGTAATTGGCTTAATTGATAAAAAGATCAGATAATTAATCTGGTCTTTTTTTATGCTATTTATACTTTAATTTTTGGCTAGTCTAAAAACTAAATAAACTGAAACTGCCCTAAGTTTGCGCTACTATAGCTTTATTAACGCGACTATCTGCTAGGAAAATTAATGAACACCGCAAATAAAGATTCCCTTTCCAAAAATACTCCAACAGCCATAACTAATTTTAATCAGCCTCTACCATTACACGTTGCCAATTTAATTGACGTTCGCGCGGGCAAAGCGATGCCATTCGCGCGTGAGCAGATGAGCGCTATCGATAAAGCACCGATTAAGGAGCCAGTCGCGGTTAACTTTATGGGCTTAACTACCGACGAACAAGCCGATCGTCGTCATCATGGCGGCCCATTAAAAGCGGTGCATCAATTGCCAACAGCAACTTACGCTTTAATAAATGCAGAGTTCGACCTCAAAGTACGTATTGGTACGTTAGGCGAAAACCTAATCACCGAAGCGGTAGACGGTTTACCGGAGATGACGGAATCCACCGTTTGTATTGGTGACGTCTTTCAATATGGAGATGAGCACGTGAATGGCGATGATAGTGTCCAATTGCGTATCGTGCAACCACGTCGTCCTTGCTATAAAATTAATGATCAGATCGGCCAGTTTAAGGCAAGGCAGCTACCTAACATCGCCTCTTGGGTCAGTAAGCAAGGTATCGCCGGTTGGTACTTTGAAGTGGTACGTGATGGTATGATTGATGCAAATTTACCCGTTTATTTAATCGAGCGCCCCTATCCGTTCGCTACGTTAAAGAAGTTATGGCAGTTGTCTAACTCGAAAGACAAATTTGCCGCTGAGGTGATTGAGCCTTGGCTTGCTATTGAATGTTTGGAGGCCAGTTGGAAGGCGGTGCTTCGGAAGAAGATAGAGAAAGCTTAGAAGAATTAGCATTAAATGTGGCTACAATATTCTTAAGGATACACTAAATGGCATTTTACCTACAAGACAGTGACCAAGAATATTTTAGTCAATTTTGGTCGCAGGAAAGAGAGTATTTAGATGAAGTCGGTGCAAGGCTATTATCAGTAAATGAAGCTAATATACATTCATTTAGCGGCTTAATGATACAAGGCTGTCACGGCATTGTAGGGAATGAGGCTATGAAACCTCGATTAAATCATAGTTATCACTACTTCTGCATTCCTTATGAGTTAGGAGAGAAAATAGAAAATGAACTAATCCCTGAAACTATAATCTCTCAACTCATCAACGACAATTTAGATAACCCTATTTTTATAGCCTCGACTGATGCTAGTTTTGGCTGTTTTAGTGAGTGCCTTTATATAAATGAAGAAATTATCTGGAACTTTGTGGCGTCACATCTAAACACACCTTTTCTAATCTTCGATGATAAAAAAGAAGTATTTGCTCTAATAGACTATGACTTGCCTTTACAAATTATTGGCTATAAAGATAGTATTTTGGACAACAAAAAATTTATTGAAAACAGAGTTGGAAACAGTGGATGGGATACGGTATTTGATCGGTATTCTCACTATACGAACCTGCCTCACATTTTTGATGAATACTATGATTTTTTACTACCTGAAAAAGTAGTCAAACTCTTAAACTCTATGACCATACTTCCTCCTGTAAACTGTAGTCAAAAATAGCAAAATAAAACTCTTTGATAAAATTTTGAGATTATATTTTATAGAACAAGCTATAAAGAATTATAGAAAAACACCTTCACAACCGAGCCCTTCATGACTAAAAACCATACTTTTTTAAATTTAGCATCAGTACTGACTTTGGCGCTAACCTTAGCTGGCTGTGTCACCACGCCAACCCCTCAAGTAGCCAGCACCGAGAGCTACATCGTAGATAGCGAGACCTATCATTCAACGGGTAAGAGCCAACGTATCAAGTCCATCGTCTTGCATTATACCGTCAGCGATAACGAGCGCTCCATTCAGCTATTAACTAAAGGCAAAGTCAGCGCTCACTATCTGATTATGGATAATGAGGATAATAAAATTTATAGCTTAGTCCCGGAGAGCGAACGCGCTTGGCATGCGGGAAGTGGTGGTTTTTCTGGTCGAACTATCCTTAATGACACCTCTATCGGCATTGAGATTGTCAATAAAGGCATTCAGCCACAGTATTTGAGAGCGCTGAAAGATAGCGAGCTGGATTACCATCCGTATGAGCATTTTGTCGAATTTGACGAGCTACAAATTAAAAAAGTCGCGCAGTTGGTGCAGGACATCGCCAAACGCTATGAGATTTCACCAAAAAATATCATTGGTCATTCTGACTTAGCGCCTTCGCGTAAGATTGATCCTGGCGCAAAATTTCCTTGGCAGCGTCTGTATAAAGAATACGGTATTGGTGCTTGGTATGATGAAGCTGATAAGCAACTATTTATCGATCAAACTAAACTAGCCACGCCCACCATCCCAGAAGTTAAACAAGCCTTTCGCGATTATGGTTATCAAATCAATACTACTGACGAATGGGATAAATCAAGTCGCGATGTGATTTATGCTTTTCAATTACATTTCCGCCCCCTTAAGCCAACAGGGCAGATGGATATAGAGACCTATGCTATCCTAAAAGCTCTCAATAAGAAGTATGCTGGGCGTGATGACTTCTACTAAAATTAGTTATTAGCCGTTAATTATCAATACTCAATCTATAACAACAATGAAAAAGGACATATTATGAGCACTCTATTTAGCGTCAATTTAAATAAACTGGCTTTAATCAGAAACTCGCGCGGCACTGATTATCCTAATCTGCTGTACTTCGTAAAAAAGCTTATTGATTTAGGCGTCAAAGGTTTTACCGTGCATCCTAGACCTGACGAACGTCATATTAGATACCAAGATGTCTATGATATTAGCGAGTTTCTCAAAGACTATAAAGATATCGAATTCAATATCGAAGGTAATCCGAATGAGCAGTTTTTGAAACTGATCCGCGAGGTCAAACCGCATCAATGTACCCTCGTACCCGATAGCGAAGATCAATTGACCTCTGATCACGGTTTTGACATTATCAAATACAGCGACATGCTTTCTAAGATAAGCCATGAACTTGAAGCGTTTGGCACACGCTGCGCGGTATTTATCGATCCTGATATCGAGCAAATCAAAGCCGTCATCGACAGCGATGTACAAACCATAGAGATGTACACCGAAGAATGGGCGCGCGCTTATGAAAATAAGCATGATGACAATGCTAAATTCGACGAAGTAAAACAACGCTTTGACGATTGTATCAACCTTGCCAGCGAAAACGGTATGCGCGTCAACGCCGGTCATGATTTAAACTTAGACAATTTAGCTGATTTGCTAAGCCTAGGTGATATCGCTGAAGTATCGATTGGTCATGCCTTTACTATCGAATCGCTAGAGCAAGGCATGGATAACGTGGTGCGTCAGTATTTAGCGATTTGTCATTAGAGATTTATATTTAGATGGTATGCATGCTGTTTTTATGCGGTAGAAATAAAGAAGGTAGCGCTTATGACATTACGTATTCACGCCCTATTTCATACGGACTACGCTGACCT
>CBETCF010000111.1:0-7332 GCA_965534785.1 uncultured Psychrobacter sp. | reverse complement strand
GTATTAAAGTAAAAATCAGTTATATAAAAGCTGTTTGAATGAAAGCCGTCTCTCTTAACTGTTAGACGGCTTTTTTAATGCAAAAAAACCTTAACTAGTTAAGTTAAGGCTTAATTTTGCAGCACTTTAGATAAATAAAACGATTAGCCTTTTAAAGCGGCTAAAATCTGCTCTTTAACAGCATTAATAGCTTGCGTACCATCAAACTTATCATAGTTAGGGGTATCTGCACCCTCTTTAGCTTTGTCTTGATAAAAACCAACTAACGCTGAGGTTTGCTGATGATAAGTCGCTAAACGCTCACGAATAGTCTCTTCTTTATCATCTGGACGCTGAATAAGCGGCTCACCCGTCACATCATCCATGCCCTCAGTCTTTGGTGGATTATGATCAATGTGGTAAATACGGCCTGAGTCTGCATGTTGACGACGACCCGATAAGCGCTTGACGATTTCGTCGTCAGGAACACTAATTTCGATCACATGATTGATGGAAACATCTGCTTCAGCAAGCGCTTGTGCCTGCGGAATAGTACGGGGAAAACCGTCTAGAATACAACCATTAGCACAATCAGGCTTAGCGATACGCTCTTTTACCAAATTGATAATGAGGTCATCAGAGACTAAACCACCAGCATTCATAACGCCTTGCGCTTGTTTGCCAAGCTCAGTGCCTTCTTTGATGGCAGCACGTAGCATATCACCGGTTGAGATTTGCGGGATATCGTACTCTTTAGAGATGAACTGGGCTTGGGTACCTTTACCGGCACCAGGTGGACCTAGCAAAATAATACGCATCATAAGACGTTTCTCCTAAATAGATGGATTTTCAAAATTTTAAAATAAAAGTTACAAAACATAGGGATTGGTGAATTGCAAGCCATACCTTACCTTGTGAATTTATAAAGCTCAAGTAATTTTGCCTCATATTGCTCAAGTTGCTATGACTTAGCTGTTCATCAAAAACAATGACGTGCCAAAATAGTTTACTTTGGCACGCTTCATATTTAAAGCTTAAGGCACTGATTAAGGCCTAAGGTTTAAGGTATTAGTTATAAATTAAGGCACTTGCTGATTAATCTCAACGTTGACTTGGTTTTGATCGCTACTAATCACTACTGGGTTACCGGATAAGTCTCCGGATTCGGCGACCGCATTACCGCTATGGCTAATACGAGCAACGACGGCTAACTGAGTCTTTGCTTCGCGGGCTGAAGCCAAAGTACGCTCAGGCATCATCGCATCCAAATCACTTAAACTGACGCTCGCCTCTCCTTGCTTAATGATAGAGATAGGCAAACGCTTGGCAGCGAACGGTGGCCCTCCCTTGACATCACGTATCGCTACGAATAGTACATCATCGCCTTTGACTAGCGGCAACAAGTTAGCATTGACCGTCACGGTGACATCGACACCTAATAAGGCTTGCGCTTTTTGTGCATTCACATTGGCACTTAGCTCATCTAAGCTTGCTAGCGCTTGGTTATGATCGCCAGGCTTAGCCGCAATATTACTACGCAAGCGACTAATCCAACCTTGAGCTTCCTCGAAGTTACTGCTACGTGCCTCACCCATCGCCATTAGCATCTGTGCGCCTTCATGCTGTGGGTTTTTGGCGAGCACATCTTGCAATACTCTACGGCTATTGGCATCGAGCTGACCTTCATTGGCAAAGAAACTAATCTGTGCGTAAGTAGTAGCAATCTCTTCATTCTCTGGCGACAAACGATAGGCACGAGATAGAGCTTCTAACGCGGAAGGCGTAGCCTCTAGCGATAAGAACAGCTCAGATAAACGCATCCAACGATCTGGGTCATCAGCATGACGATAGACGTTGGTCTGCATTGCACTTATCAGCTGACGCCCATCTTCAACCGCCCATGCTGGTGGCTGGTCTAGCTTACCGGTTAACAAGTCATCCGCCACTTGGCCGACTTTATCCTCGGCTACCCACAGCTCAAACACTGGCGTACGATTACCGATCAACAGATAAGCCATAGCTGCTAACACTGGCACCCAAACCATCACTATCAGCCGACTTTTGATACCAGGAGCCACCATCGGTGTCACTTCGCGCTGCGCATCTAATAGCTGACGCTCAAGCTCAAGCTTTTGGTTTTGATAATGGCTATCGTCAATAATGCCACTGTCTTTATCCGCTTTTAGCTCTGCCAAACGTTCACGAAACACCGCCACGTTTATATCTAACAGCTGATTATCTGCCGAGTTGGACTGGCTACGCGCGGCGCGAAGCCAAGGCATGATGGCGATAACTGCCAAAATTAGCGCAATAAATAAGCTTAGGGCAATAAATAAGCCGGTAGTAGAAAATAGGGTCATTTTTTGTCCTCTGGGCTGGAGATATCATGCTCGGTGCTATTGGCACGCGATAATAGACGATCTAGTTCCGCTTGTTCTGTAGCCGTCAAGGCCACAGCCGTACTTTCAGTTTTCACGCCGCTGCCACCACGAGCCACCGCCTGACGACGTTTGCTTTGCCAAAACCAACCGCCAATTAAAGCAATCAATAATAATGGCGGAAAGAACCATAGAATCCAAGTTGAAGGACGTACTGGTGGCTTATAACTGATAAAGTCGCCATAGCGATCTTGCATATAAACCCGAATCTCACCATCACTACGACCGTCTTTGACTAAATCATAAGTCTTCTGCTTTAAGTCTTGTGCAATAGGTGCATCAGAGCCCGCCAAGTTTTGGTTTTGGCATTTTGGGCAACGCAGCTCTTCGATGAGGCCGCGATATTGAGCCTCTTGTTGCGGTGAATCAAAGTCATAGACGTCAATGGCCGCGTAAGTCGATAGGCTAAAAAAACAGGCCAGCATTATGGCGGCTACTTTCAATAAAGTACTTGTAAGAAAGCTTTTTTCAAAAGGCATATTCTTGATAGAGATAGGTTGAATAATCACTGACAGACCTCCGCAACTTGATTGGCATCTGGTGTACTATTAGTATCATTAGCCTCATTGAGCACCTCTAAACAAGGGTTGATACGCGCTTGCCAATTCTCTTCATTGATCTCACCAACGATATGCTGACGAATAACACCATCACCATCTACTATAAAGGTTTCAGGCGCGCCAGTCAGACCCAAGTCTAAGGCAAATTGACCAGACAAGTCCTGAATAGACATCGAAAAGGGATCGCCGCCACGGTTTAAATAACCTAACGCATTGCCGATCTCATCTTTATAGTTAACGCCAACAAGGGTAACGCCGCGCTGCTCAAGCTCCATCAAAAAAGGATGCTCAACGATACAAGTGGGACACCAAGAGCCCCAAATATTCATTAAATACGGTTGCTCAGGCAGATTATCATTAGTCATCACTCGACTGGTATCTGATAATAATGGCAGCTCAAAAGTAGGCACTGGGCGCTCAAGCGCGGTACTAGTGACGATATCAGTCGGCTCACCCAAGCGCATATAGAGCATGACTACTAAGCCAAAAAAGACAATAAGCGGAATCAAAAACCATATTTTCATCTGCTTTTTATTCATCTTATCTCTCCCCTGACGTTGCTGATGGCGTTACCGACGGCTTTGCCATGTTAACGCTATTATCAGTATCCATAACATCAGAAACAAAAAGCGACGACTTGACCTTTTTGATACGGTAACGTCTATCTAGCATACTGATCAAGCCACCTAATGCCATAATAATAGCACCAAGCCAGATCCAACGAATTAAAGGTTTGACATAGATACGCACGGCCCACTCGTTGCTCCCTACGGCAATAGGTTCACCAAGAGCAACGTAAAGATCGCGCATTAAGCTGGCGTCAATGGCGGCCTCAGTGGTCGGCATAGTACTGATGATATAAGTGCGCTTTTCTGGAGTAAGGTTTGCCACTTCGCGGCCATTCTTAGTGACCACAACTTGCGCTTGCGTCGCATCGTAGTTACTGGCTTTGACTTCACGAAAGCCAGTAACCGTAAAGTCATAACCTTGTACATTAACGGTATCGCCTTGACTCATCGCCACATCACGCTCGATGCTCAGACTACTCGTAAAGGCCACCCCGATAACTGCTATTAAAACTCCTACGTGGGCAACTTGCTGACCCCAATAGCTGAGGCGTAATTGGCGTAAACCTTTGAATAAATTGGGTGCGTTTTTGGTTTTATCTCTAAAATCAATAACCATCCATAGCAATACCCAAAAGCTAACGGCTAAAGTAACACCGATATTAAGCAATGATGAAGGGCGGACAAAATAGGTAATAATAGCTGCTAAAACTATACTACTAACTGCAATCACCATACCCACACCCAATAACGGGCGAGTGTCTTTTTTCCAGCGGATATTAGAGCCCATACCCATGGCTATTAATAGCAGCCAAGTTAACGGCACAAATAAAGCGTTAAAGTAAGGAGGGCCAACAGATACCTGACCTAAACCAAAAGCATCGGCAATAATAGGATATAAAGTTCCTAAAAGTACCACTAAGGTTGAGATCAGAATAATGGCGTTATTAATAACTAGGAATGACTCACGCGATATTAGCTGATATTGACTCTCTACTGTCAAGCGCCAACCGCGTACAGCAAACATTAATAAGCCGCCACCGATAATAATGCCTAGGATCACTAAGATGACTAGACCACGCGTAGGGTCAGCAGCGAACGAATGCACTGAGGTAATCACCCCAGAGCGTACTAGGAAAGTACCCAATAAGCTCAAGGCAAAGGCAAAGATAGCGAGCATGATGGTCCAAGCTTTAAACACTCCGCGCTTTTCTGTCACCGCGAGCGAATGCAATAGCGCCAATCCGGCTAACCAAGGCATTAACGAAGCGTTTTCTACCGGATCCCAGAACCACCAACCGCCCCAACCAAGCTCATAATAAGCCCACCAAGAGCCTAGCGCGATACCAATAGTTAAGAAACCCCAAGCGGCTAGCGCCCATGGACGCGACCAGCGCGTCCATACGGCATCCAAACGCCCTTCCCATAATGCCGCCATACAAAAAGCAAAAGGCACCACCATACCAACATAGCCCATATACAGCATAGGCGGATGAATGATCAAACCAAAGTCTTGTAGCACTGGATTAAGATCGGCGCCATCAACAGGCAAATTGGGTAAAGTACGCTCGAACGGTGATGAGGTAAAGATCAGCATCGCTAGCATCATTAGCTGCACGCCAGCTAAAATCACTAATACGCGTGCCCGCATAGACAGCGGTAGACCGCGACTAAAGTAAGAGACTAAGGCGCACCAAGTGGCCATAATAGTCATCCACAATAGCAATGAGCCTTCATGCCCGCCCCACGTCGCTGATAATTTATAGTACCAAGGCAGTAAAGTATTAGAATGTTGGGCGACATAGACTAAGCTAAAATCATTATAATAAAAGCCCGCCATTAACGCGCCAAACGACACTATCATAGCGACAAACTGTGCCCAAGCTAGACTTGGCGCTAAACGCTGCCAAGCAACTTGATGACGCATAATGCCAATAGTCGGTAATACCACCTGCAATATTGCCAACACAAAAGCGGCAAGCAAGGCAAAATAGCCTAATTCTGTGATCAACATACGGTCAAACCTTGTGTATTTTTTGGCAAGACCTTAACACCCTATTGGCTTAAGTATGCCAACTCATTTAGCGGCTTTAATTAAAGTCGTACCTAATATCATCGTAGTTTACTTTGGCGCAGCCGGTATCTACTAATTACCCAATGACTGCAGCGATTATCATTTTTTCTATAACTTTATCTAACGGTGCTGAGTTATTTTTGCACTCAGTAATGAATTGCCGAGCACCTTAACCCACTGCCGGGAAAAACACCAACACCAAATGCAGCCAACCGGCTAAAAACCCCGTCAAACCGCCCAAGACAATCAGCGTCATCTCATCTTCTCGAAACGCTGGACGTAGTAAATTTTGAAACTCATACGGCGTCAAAGCGCGAATACGATCGCGAAACAAGCCAAATATCTTACTAGCTCGACTCTCATTAAGCTCAGGGTCGCGTATCGGAATCATCGTCGCGGTAATTGACTTATCAATAATGGTATTCTTAAGTTTACCAAATTCGCGACGACCTAAGCCCACTCGTAATGAGGTTTTGACCACGGGAGTATCCAATATCTGATACAAATGCGATTTCATCAATACGCGGGTGTCCGCAGCACGCTCGCCATACATCATCTCATTCATGATGTTCTCTAGCGTCACCAAATCATTGACCACAATCTCAGCAAAAACCTCAGAGACTTCCTCTTGACGCTTCATAAAGCCGCCTTGAAAGCGAAACTGAGCAATATGCGGTAGCTGTGGTATTAAGAAGGGAAAGCCACTACTACGTCTAAAAAATTTTAAATAAGGAATAAAGCGCGGCTCTACCGGATTGAACACCATCCAAATAGCGATCCAGTTGGTCAAAAAGCCCCAAATAGCGGCAAAGAAAGGGACAGTCCAATGCTGCGGCACTACCAAAAAGATAAACATTTGGATAAGGCCAAATACTAAACCAATCAAAGCACTAATGTGCCAAATAAAATCAATCTCTTTTTGACCAACTTTTAGGAACATATTGACCATCAAGCGCCGATCGTTTTCCATCGTATTGACGATCATTTGCCGCATATCGACCAGCTCTTCGACATTATTGGTCAAATCAAGCACTAACGACTGCATAATCTCTGGCAGCGCTTTATGCGCCTGATTATAGATACGGCGCTTAATCGCATAAGGGATATTACCCCACAGCGTCTCTGAACGCTCAAGCATAATCTCATCAATCAGCGTTTCTAGGTTTTCATCAACACTTTCGGTGATAAAAACTGCCATCTGCTCAGGCTCCATCGCCTTAAAGAATTCATCAAGTGAGCCCAGCTTTGACAGTGTCTGATCAACGATAACCCCAGATATCTTGCCCGCTTTACGCGGTACAATACCTTGCCACCCTATCCCTGGCAAACCAAAAAAAGGAAAATTAGGAATGCGAATACCCCAAAACTTGATAGGGTAAAACAGCATTTTTAATGCCATCCATACGTGTACCCAAGTGACAAAAGCGGTCACCGGCGGAATAGTCAGCATAGCAATAAATTCTGGATGCTCAGCAAGCATCTGCCATATTGAAGTTAGGTCCATGACTCTGCAGGTCCCTCAAATAAAGGTTATCGTCGATATATCGGTTTATTATAAGCTGAGTACTGTAGCTGCTATTAATGAGAGGCTTGCTGATGATAAACGCTAGCCACAAAGCCGCCTGATTTTAACATACTTGCCAATTTTTAGCACCCAAATAGGCAAGGCAAGTTATGACCGTAAGCGACACTTTTCATAAAAGCTAGGCGCTAAA
>CBETCF010000110.1:0-7375 GCA_965534785.1 uncultured Psychrobacter sp. | reverse complement strand
GCCACCGAGCACCTCTACCGCATGACGCAAGCGGTTTAAGGTCATATCTGCGCCGATGATCCACATCGAGTTCATCACTGGTGTAGATGAGGAGCTACCCGCAATAGCGATAAAGAACGGGGCGATAAAGTCACGCATCTTGATATCGAGCGCGGCTGACATACCTTTGATCACTTTATAGATATCCTCTTCATTCCACTCAGGGAGCGCCTCTAGCTGCCAGATAGTCAGCTGCAGGATTTCCATGATTTGCTCAGCGGAGAGCGCTTTATGATTAAAATCCTCTGCTTTGATATCAGGTAGATTTTGGAAATAAAAGCTGCCCCAGTTAACGGCGTCAGAGAGCAATTCAATACGCGGTTGGATGGCGGCTGCCATAGCGGTTAATTTATCGCTATTATTAGCCCAGTCGAGAATTTTATTCTTTAGCTCTTCTGGAGTTAAGGCTCGTAACCATTCGCTATTGAGCCAATTTAGCTTTTCGATATCGAAGATAGGGCCACCTAAAGAGACGCGCTGAATATCGAAGCTCGCTATCATTTCATCTAGAGTGAACTTTTCATCATCGTTAGGCATGGAGTAACCCATACGGCCTAAATAGTTCAGCAGAGCCTCAGGTACTACCCCAGCATCACGATAATAAGTGATAGAAGTTGGGTTTTTACGCTTAGACAACTTAGATTTATCAGGATTGCGTAATAGTGGCATATGGCAAAGTACTGGCATCTCCCAACCGAAGTATTCGTACAATAACTGATGCTTAGGCGCAGAGTTTAGCCATTCTTCACCGCGCATCACGTGACTGATTTGCATCAAATGATCATCGACAACGTTAGCTAAATGATAAGTAGGCAGACCATCGGTTTTTAGCAAGACTTGCATATCGACTTGCTCCCACGGAATCTCAACCGTGCCGCGTAGCATGTCTTCAACCTTACAAACGCCCTCGGTAGGTACGCGCATGCGAATGACAAAAGGCTTGCCATCAGCGACCATTTTATCCGACTCTTCACGAGATAAATCAGCATAGCGACCATCGTAACGTGGCGTCTCGCCACGAGACATTTGCTCGGCTCGCATGGCGTCTAGCTCCTCGCTAGTACAAAAACAACGGAAAGCATGATCGCTATCGAGTAGCTTTTGTGCATGCTCTTTATAGATGTCAGCGCGCTCGCTCTGACGATAAGGCGCATGTGGGCCGCCAACATCAGGACCTTCTGCCCAATCAAGACCCACCCAGCGTAGCGCATCCAAGATCATTTGCTCAGATTGCTCAGTAGAGCGTACTTGATCGGTGTCCTCGATACGCAGGATGAACTCGCCGCCATGGGCTTTGGCAAAGGCTAAATTAAATAGCGCAATATAAGCGGTTCCTACATGCGGAAAGCCAGTTGGGGACGGTGCGATACGAGTACGTACCGGACGAGTGGAGGGGGTAGTATTGTTTGATGAAGTCGTTTGCGTCATATGAGCCTCAAATAAAATAATTAGTGAAGAAGTTTTCGGTTAAAGGGTTTGTTTAAAAAATGAGTGAAGAGGGTTATAAATAACCACAAAAAATAGCGTAAAATATAGCGCTAGTATAACAGACAGCTATGATATTTTTATCGAAAAGCCTAGTTGGTGCTTGACTAGCCGTGTATCCTTGCGATAATAACGCTAGCTGAGCGTAACTTGTTTATTTATCTCTTATTTTTATTTATATCCTTACTGGCCAAAGTGGTCGTCATTTACTGAGTTATTTGTGTCATTATTAAATTCAAAGCCTGATTCCAAAGTGGATTCCACGTTAGACGCCAAACTAGAAACTGGGCCTAACGCTATTGCCGATGAGCTAAGCTTCAATCATGAAGCGGTATTATTAAACGAAGCAGTCGCGGCGGTACTAGGCGTTAAGTCGTTACCGGCAGCTAATAGCGACACTAGCTTACAAGCCAGTGGCATCTATGTTGATGCTACCTTTGGGCGCGGCGGTCACAGCCGTTTGCTACTCTCGCAACTAGCCGATGATGCCCAGCTAATCGTCTTTGATAAAGACCCGACTGCTATTCGGGTGGCTAATGAATTGGCAAATGATGATAGCCGAGTAAAAGTCGTTCATGATAGCTTTGCGACTTTGACAGAGAGCTTGGCTAAACTTGGCATCACTCAAGTTGATGGACTAATGGCAGATTTAGGTATCTCCTCACCGCAGATCGATGATGGTAGTCGTGGCTTTAGTTTTATGCGTGATGGCGCAGTGGATATGCGCATGGATACTAGCCGAGGTCAGTCTGTTGCAGAATGGCTAGAGCAAGTCGATGATGAGACTTTAGCTAATGTGCTTTATGAGTTTGGCGAGGAACGTCACAGTCGCCGTATTGCCCGTGCTATCAAGCAAATGGAGAGCTACGAGTCGACACTAGAGCTCGCTGAGGTGATCAAGGTCGCTCACCCTAACTGGCAACGTGGCAAACATCCAGCAACGCAGAGCTTTCAGGCGATGCGTATTTTTATTAATAATGAGCTAGGTGATGTTGATAGTTTTTTAGAGCAGAGTTTGGAAGTTATCAAGACCGGTGGTCAATTATCGGTAATCAGCTTTCACTCATTAGAGGATCGCCGTATCAAGCAGTTTTTGCAGCGCCATAGTAAAGGTCAGTATCCAGAAGATGAAAATCTACCGATGCCGCCCAAGCGTCCGCGTTATTTTAGCAAACCTAAACGCATTGGCCCTAGTAAAGCTGAGATTGCCCAAAACCCGCGATCGCGTAGTGCTTGGCTAAGAGCGGCGACGCGTACTGATATCGTTTATGAGCCCGAAGCAAACTGAATTTATGACCGTTTTATTTTCAACTGATTATAGCTATCGCTTAGTATAATGGTTCAACGGATACGTAACCGTTAAAAAGCCGTAAGTAATAGCAGGTAAACTAACCAGCTAGTTACTGTTGAGTTTTACTAATAAGTTTTTGTTGGTTTTTATTTATCTTTAAGTTCACCTTTTTGAGATCGTCATGGCAATATCTCGCAAACCTAAATCTGACCGCGCAGCAAGCTCTAACCATAGTGATGTGGGTGAGATGTTTGTGCAGCGTTTTAGTGCAGTAAAAATATATGTGGTGGTACTATTACTATTGGCAGCTGGCATTGTTTGGAGCGGTATCAAGACCGCTGAAGCGGTTCAGCAATATCATCAGGACTATAAAACCTTGCAAGATATGAAAAAACAACAACGCAAATTGCAAGTTGAGCATCAGCGTTTGCTCATCGAACAGCAAACGTTTAGTGCCACTCCGCAGATTGCCAGTCGCGCGGTCTCGGAACTTGGAATGTATTCGCCAACACTCAAAGACAAGTTGATTATCCAGCCCGGCGCGCCAGTGATAGAGGGGCAGGATATCGCTACTGCTGACAATGATAATAGCCAGACTGATGTGGCTAATACTGATCTAAGCCTCGAAAATCCTACTGCTCCTGAAGCCTCTAGTGCTAACACTGCGGAGGAGGGATTATGAGCGCCAAAAAACCTGCGAACGATAAAAAATCCGCTAGCGGTAAAGTCATAAAACCCTTACGTCCTGCCAACAAAGCCAAAGCGGCGCAAAAAACCAATAAAATTAGCCCTCCAAAAAAACTGTTTTCTCGCAATAAAAAAGACGACTCTCAAGGTGCTTATACCAGCGTAAAAAATCGCAAAAGTAAAAGATCTATCATGAGTAAGGCCTCTGGTGCCTCTTCACGTGGTGGTTTTGAGTATGATAAAAACCGGTTCCGTACCGTCTGGGCCATTGCCCTAACGATTTTAGTCTTGCTCATAGGCCGTGCTTATTATTTGCAAGTGGCTAACGCACAGTTCTATCAGGACAAAGGTAATGAGCTAATTACTAGTGAGCGCACGCAAAAATCTTATCGTGGCATGATTACTGATCGTAATAATTTGCCATTAGCGGTGAGCGCGCCATTAGCGACGGTATCGTTTAGTCCGCATGATTATGCGCGTGAGTACTATGAGCTTAACCGAGTCATCATCGAAAACCCCAGTCAGCCAGTATTGCGGGCGCGGATGCAAAAGCGTTTGGATAATATGGATCTGACCGTATTAGCCGCCGCCGCTAACATTCCAGTGACTGAGCTTGAAAAAGCGACGGCTATTGATAAAAATATCGACTTTACCGATGATGAAGCAGTCAAAGCGGCCTTGCCATCAGGCCCAGGCTCGCACTATCTGCCGCTACTCAATAAAGTCACTCCTGAGATTGCGCAAAGCGTCAGCTCGCTTGATTTCCCAGGAGTCTATGAGAAAAACTTCTTCCAGCGCTATTATCCGCAGCCGCAGCCTAACTCACAGCTGCTAGGTTTTATGGGTCAAAACGCTAACGATCCAGAAGGCGGTTACGAAGGCCGAGCTGGTATAGAGCGTCAATTTGAGCAAATACTAGCAGGCGAAGACGGTAAAGTCTTAGTGCTAAAAGATGCCAAACAGAACAGTCTAAAAGAGATTAAACAATTAAAACCTGAAGTCGCGGGTAAAGATGTGACTTTGACTATCGATTCGCGCTTGCAGTATTTGCTCTATAAAGAGCTTGAAAAGGCTGGACGCTTGCAACAAGCTCGCTGGTCAACTGGTATGGTGGTCGATGTGCAAAACGGTGAAGTATTAGCCTTATCGACTTGGCCCTCCTTTAACTCCAACAACCTCAATGAGATGACGGGCGAGAATCAACGTAACCGTGCGCTACTTGATGTCTTCGAGCCAGGTTCAGTGATGAAGCCGTTTACCGTAGCGGCAGCGCTAGACTCGGGAAAATATACCGCCAATTCTTTGATTGATACCAATCCTGGCTCTATTCGCGTCCGTGGTTATACTATTCGTGATCATAATAATTTGGGTACGATTAACTTGGCGACCCTACTACAAAAATCCAGTAACGTGGCTTCAACGAAAATTGCACTATCTTTGCCTGCTGATGGCATCACCAATATGCAAAAGAAATTTGGTTTTGGATCAAAAACGCCGCTACAGTTCCCAGGCGAGGGTAGTGGTAATGTCACGACACCTAAAGAAAAAGAAACGGCTCGCCGTGCCACGGTCAGTTACGGCTATGGTATGGAGGCCACGCTTGCACAAGTCGCGCAGGCTTATGCAGCATTGGCAGCAGGCGGGGTGATGCATCCGCTGACTTTGACTAAAACGGACAAGCCACTGCCTAGCAAACGTATCATGGAGCATGACCAAGCGATGGCTATTGTCGAGATGTTAGAGGCAGTAACGCTACCCGGTGGTACAGCAAAAGCCGCTGATATTGATGGTTATCGCGTAGCTGGTAAGACTGGTACTTCGCGCCGTATCAACCCCGATGGTGGTTATTATAGCGATCAGTATCGTAACGTCTTTGCTGGTATGGCTCCAGCGTCCAACCCAAGACTAGTCAGCGTTATCTTGCTAGAGGATCCGCGCGGTCTACATTATGCGGGTTTGACGGCGGCGCCAGTATTCCATAACGTCATGAAAGAAGCGTTACGCTTGTATAATGTGCCGCTTGATAAACCGTTACAGACAAAAGATTAGTAGTCGCCAGCAGCTTGTTTATGTTGTTTTTATTTAACTTATTATCGCTTTAGGATTTATCATGACTAATGCTTATCAGAGCAGTACTGATCAGGGTAGTACGGTTACCCTGCAACAGCTTATTGACGGTAAAAGAAACTATGAAAGTCATGTCAATACTGATAATAGCCGCAGCGAATTACAACAGCGCTTAGCAGCTAAGCTTAAAGAGCTGACTGATGCTGAGACGCAAAGACCGTTGCATAATATAAGTTCAGTGATGAGCATTGCTTTTTCTCAGCTGCGCTTAGATAGCCGGCAAGTAGACGCGCAAGATGTCTTTGTTTTATTAAAAAGCCAACAGCCAAACTGCCAACAGAGCCGTCACTATCTACAACAAGCGGCAAAAAAAGCCGCTTTTATCTTATCTGAGATAGACCCTCAAGCATTGCTTAGCGAAGCTAACGTGCCAGCCAATGCTAATATTCAGCTGAATGATAATAAATTGGATGCTGAGCAGCAGCTATTGAATTTGCCCTGCCTCGTTATCTATGTACCCAACATTCGCGATTTTCTCGGTAATTTAGTACAGGCTCATCTACAATATCAACAGCCGCTAACCTTGCCTACGGTGGCGGCTGTTACTGGTACCAATGGTAAAACTACTATCAGCCAATTAGTAGCCCAGCTAGCCCAATTAGCGGGCATGAGCAGCGCCGTTATGGGCACCGCTGGTAATGGCAAACTTGATGCTCTGGTACAGGCCAGTCATACCACTGGCGATGCCTTGGCAGTACAACAGTTTTTGCAGCAAATGGGCGCGCAGGACGTTGAACTATTAGCGCTAGAAGCTAGCTCTCACGGTCTTGATCAGCAGCGTTTGCAAGGGGTGCCGATCAAAGTAGCTATTTATACTAATTTATCGCGTGATCACTTAGATTATCATGCTGATATGGCAGAATATATTGCTGCCAAAGCCAAGCTATTTGATAAGCAGCATTTCCCAAGCCTTACTCATGCCATTATCAATATCGATGACGCGCATGGTGAAAACTATGCCCAAACTATGCTCGATACCGCGCAAGCAAGTGGCTTGACTATTTGGACTTATAGTTTAGACCCTTCCAAAAATGCGACCTTTACGGCTGTTGATATTGAGCCAAGTCTGCAAGGGGTAAAAATCGCTTTGCATAGCGAGTTTGGCAATATCGATATGGTCAGCCCATTATTAGGCCGCTTTAATGTCGCTAATTTACTAGCGGCTATTGCGACGGCAGTGGCTCTAGGTATAGATATTCAGCGTATCAGCGAGTTAGTTCCTAAGCTGCAAGGCGCAGTCGGACGTATGCAACGCGTGCCATCGACCGAGGGCTGCTTCATCGTCGATTATGCTCATACCCCTGATGCGCTCAGCCAAGTGTTGGCTAGTCTGAGAACCCATTGCGAAGGGAAGCTATGGGCAGTATTTGGTTGCGGCGGTGATCGTGATGCTGGCAAGCGACCTATCATGGCACAAGCGGGGCTAGCCGGTGCTGATCAAGTGATTCTGACCGCTGATAATCCGCGCACTGAAAACCCAGATATTATCTTAGAAGACATGCAAGCAGGTATGAGCGCAGAGCAATATCAGCGTACTCATATCGAGCCGGCTCGCCAGCAAGCGATAGAATATGCGGTCAACAATGCTAGCGCGGATGATATCGTCGTTATAGCTGGTAAAGGCCATGAGACTTATCAAGAAATCAACGGCGTGCGTTACGATTTTGATGATAGCGTTATTTTGCAGCAAGCCCTTACTCAAGCAAGACGCGTATAGCTGCTGAGCTATTTGCGATAATTAAAGAC
>CBETCF010000109.1:0-7467 GCA_965534785.1 uncultured Psychrobacter sp. | reverse complement strand
AAAAGTATATTGATAAACGCTTTGTAAATGCTACATAAGCTTTTTACAAGCTGAGAATGCTACATAAGCTTTTTACAAGCTGAGTTTGATTGGCAATTAGCCATTATTATCACTTTTTAATAAAATATTCGTGACATAATACGGTATCATTGATTAGTTAAAATTGAATTTAGCAGCCTATTGATTAGAAATTTAATAATAAAAATGCTACTAATAAGCTAGCTGATAACGTTACTGAATGGACTCTACAAGATTATGAAATCTACCATTGAACTACTCGAATTTACCGACTTTCCAGCGATTAAGCGTCACGAATTAACCACCTTGCAAGTTAACATGGGCTATCTGTGTAATATGTCATGCGTGCATTGCCATGTGGCGGCAAGCCCTTATCGTACTGAGATGATGTCACGCGAGCTGGTTGAGCTAATAATAGAGGTGCTGCAAGCACAAGATATCGAGACGCTAGATTTGACCGGTGGTGCGCCTGAAATGCATGAGGACTTCAAGTATCTCGTTAAGGCTGCTCGTAGTCTAGGCGTAAAAGTTATTGACCGCTGTAACCTAACTATTCTGATGGAAGCAGGGTATGAAGATATGGCGCAGTTTTTAGCGGATAATCAAGTCGAAATAGTGGCGTCTTTACCTTGTTATTCGTTAGAGAATGTCGATAAGCAGCGCGGCAAAGGCGCGTTTGATGACAGTATCTTAGGATTGCATAAATTGAACGCGCTCGGCTACGGTAGAGAGAATTCAGAGTTAACTCTAAACCTAGTCTATAACCCACAAGGCGCAACGCTACCGCCCAATCAACAAAGGCTTGAGGCGGACTATAAGCGTGAGCTAAAAGCGCATTTCGATATTGAGTTCAATCAATTATTTGCGTTGACTAATATGCCCATTCAACGTTTTGGTGCCGTACTATTGGCCAAAAACGAGTTTCATCCTTATATGGATCTGCTTAAGGCCAATTATGCAGCCGAAAATCTCAAAGGCGTCATGTGTCGCTCAACGATTAGCGTTAATTGGCTAGGAGAGTTGTTCGATTGTGATTTCAATCAGCAACTACAGATGCCAGTTCCTAATAAATCGCGGCGTCATCTAAGAGATTTGCTCACAAAAAACCCCAGTAGTGATGTCATTGCTATTGGCGATCATTGTTATGGTTGTACGGCAGGACAAGGTAGTAGTTGTGGTGGCGCTTTAGAGAAAGACAGTACAACAGATACTCAGGAAAGCCAGTCACAAGAAAAAGCAGTAGATATTGCTATTTGATTTTTTATATCATTTTTCATTATTTTTTTATTCTCTCATTTAGATTTATTAGCTTTATCAAGCTTTAAAAGGACAATAGCCGTTTATGAAAAAGATTTTAATTGTCCTAGTCGTTATAGCAGTCATCGCTGGGTTTTTCTTATTTGGCTTTAATGATTTACTGACCTTAGACGGTATTCAATCGCGTTTGGGGCAGTTTTATGAGTGGCGCGATGAATCACCAGTAATAGTAGGTGGCTTGTTCTTTTTGGCTTACGTTCTTGTCGCAGCGTTCTCATTGCCAGGTGCGGCTATCATGACTCTGCTAGCAGGCGCATTGTTTGGTCTTTGGTGGGGTCTGTTAATTGTTTCTTTTGCTTCAAGCATTGGCGCCTTATTTGCTTTTTTCGCCTCTCGTTATCTATTTCGCGATAGTTTTCAAAGTAAATTCTCTAATAAGCTCAAAAGTATTAATGCAGGTATAGAAAAAGACGGCGGCTTCTATCTATTTACTCTGCGTCTGCTACCCGTTTTCCCGTTTTTTATCGTTAATATTCTGATGGGTTTGACTACCATTAAGACTTGGACTTATTACTGGGTCAGTCAACTGGGAATGCTGGCAGGCACTTTTGTCTACGTCAATGCAGGCGTGCAGTTAGCACAAATCGAAAGCCTAAAAGATATCATTTCGCCAGCGTTATTAGGCTCTTTTGCACTACTAGCGATATTTCCGTTATTGGCCAAAAAAGTACTCGATTGGTACAAGGCTCGTCAAGTCTATAAAGGCTGGCATAAGCCCAAATCATTCGATCGAAATATGGTTGTAATTGGCGCAGGAGCAGGAGGGTTAGTCTCTTCATATATCGCCGCTACCGTCAAAGCTAAAGTCACCTTGATTGAGGCGCATAAGATGGGCGGCGACTGTCTAAATTATGGCTGTGTACCAAGTAAATCACTGATTAAAAGTGCCAAAGTCGCGCACAATATGCGGCATGCTGAAGATTATGGCTTGCAAAACGTTGAAATCGATTATGACTTCAAATCCGTAATGACACGCATACAGCGAATTATTAAAAAGATCGAACCTAATGACAGTGTTGAGCGCTATACCGGACTTGGCGTCGATGTAATCAAAGGCTACGCCACTATCGTTAATCCATGGACAGTAGAGGTTAATGACGATAAAGGTCAAGTACAGCAATTAACGACTCGTAATATCGTTATCGCTGCCGGTAGCAGACCTTTTATACCGCCTATCGAAGGGTTAGAAAACGTCGACTATTTGACTAGTGATAATCTGTGGGAAAAACTCAGCAATCAACAGTCGCCGCCTAAACGCTTGGTCATTATCGGTGGCGGTCCTATCGGCTGTGAGTTATCACAAGCTTTTGCGCGTTTAGGCTCTAGCGTGACACAAATAGAGCGTGGTAGCCGTCTATTAAAAAAAGAAGATTTGGAAGTCGCTGACTACGCTAAGGAGTGTCTAGAGGCTGACGGCGTCAAAGTACTGCTCAATCACGATGCTGTCCGTTGCGAGCGCGATAGCGATGTTAATACAGAGGGTTCATTGCAGCGTCTGACGCTAAAAGATAAGCAAGGGCTAGAGAAGACTGTTGAATTTGATTCTTTAATTATTGCGGTCGGCCGTGAGGCTCGTACTACCGGTTATGGCTTAGAAAATTTAGGTATCGATACCGATGGCACTATCGTCACTAATGATTATTTAGAAACGAAATTCCCTAATATACTAGCGGCGGGTGATGTCGCTGGCCCTTATCAATTCACTCATGTGGCCTCCCATCAAGCATGGTATGCGGCGGTCAATGCACTATTTGGTGGTCTTAAAAAATTCAAAGTCGATTATCGCGTCATTCCTTGGGTTACCTTTATTGATCCTGAAATTGCCCGTGTTGGCCTTAACGAGCAGGAGGCTAATGAGCAAGGTATTAAGTTTGAAATCACTCGCTATGACATTGGCGATCTTGATCGAGCGATTACTGAAAGCCAAGCGACGGGTTGGGTTAAAGTGCTGACCGTCCCTAACAAAGATAAAATATTAGGCGTGACCATCGTTGGCAATACCGCCGGCGAGCTGCTAGCTGAATATGTCTTAGCCATGAAACACAATCTTGGACTCAATAAGATATTAGGTACTATTCATACTTATCCAACGATGAGTGAAGCTAATAAGTATGCAGCAGGTGAGTGGAAACGCAATCATGCTCCAGAAACTTTACTCAAATGGGTAGAGAAATATCATCGATTTAAACGGAGTTAAATATGATTTTATTTAAGAGCACTATTAGTTTTTCAAGCAAACGTTTATTGACTAAGACAGCATTAGTCACTTCTATCCTATTGGCTAGTATGGCAAGCTACGCTGACTTTAATCACAGTGCTTGGGATAGTTTACTCAGTAAAAACGTCACCATGACTAACGGTGGTAAAGCTTCTGTCATCAATTATAACGGAATGAAAGCGGATAAAGCTAAGCTTGATAGCTATATGGCGGCGACTAGCAAAGTCAGTCAATCAGAGTTCAATCGCTGGAGTAAAGGCGAGCAATTAGCTTTTTTGATTAACGTTTATAATGCCGGTACCGTTGAGCTAGTATTAACCAAATATCCTAATATCAAATCGATTAAGGATATTGGTGGGGTATTCGGCTCACCATGGAAGCAAAATTTTGTCACCTTGCTAGGTAAAAAACGCTCGCTCGATGATATCGAGCACAATCTCATTCGTGGTTCTAAACGTTACAATGAACCGCGTATTCACTTTGCGGTGAACTGTGCGAGTATTGGTTGTCCAGCCTTGTTGGATGATGCTTTTACCGCTAATAAACTAGATAAACAGTTAGAACAAGTCACCAGTAAATTTCTAGCCGATAGCAGTCGTAATCGCCTCAAAGTCAGCATACTTGAGGTATCACCTATTTTTAAATGGTATAAAGAAGATTTTGAGAATAATTGGCGTGGTACTAACAATTTGGAAGGATTTTTAGCGCGCTACAGCTCCTCCTTAGGCCTCAATAACGCACAAACTGCTGATCTAAAAGCGGGTAAAACCAAGATTAGTTATACTAACTATAATTGGAGCTTAAATAAGAAATAATGGCCATAAAAAATAGAAGTGGGCAGGGCTAATTATGACTGCTAAAGCTACGATTTCTATAATTATTCCCATACTTAATGAAGCCGATAATCTGCCTCGATTATTTGAGAATATTGCTAGCCTAAATCCAAAACCGCAGCAAGTGATCTTGGTCGATGGCGGCTCAAACGACAATTCTGTTGCAATAACTCAAGACTACGTTAAAAATCTAAGGGTTGATAGTAGTTCTAGTATTGACTGGCAAATTACTGAGTCGATAGCAGATCGCGCGCTACAGATGAATACGGGTGCGATGTTAGCCACTAGCAATATCTTGCTATTTTTACATGCTGATACACAGTTGCCAACTCAAGCTATTTTTGAGGTGATAGCCGCTATCGAAACCGCACAGTGGGGCCGTTTCGATGTCAAGTTAGATAGTCGTCAGCCGATGCTTCGCCTAGTCAGTACAATGATTAATGGGCGCTCACGTTTAACAGGCATTGCTACGGGGGATCAAGCTATTTTTATTAAGCGTGCTCTGTTTGAGCAGCTAGGCGGTTATCCTAATCAAGCATTAATGGAAGATGTCGAGCTTTGCAAAAAGCTCAAAGGTATAGCAAAACCTGCTTGTCTTAACAGCAAAGTCGTTACTTCAGCAAGACGTTGGCAGCAGCACGGCACTTGGCGGACGATTATTCTCATGTGGCAGCTACGCTTCGATTATTGGCGCGGGATTTCGGCTGATAATATTAGACAGCGTTATTATAAATAATAGAAAACTCTGATCATGAAGCAAAAACTACAAACTTGTATTATCCTCTTCGCCAAATTCCCAGCACAAGGCATGGCAAAGACGCGCTTGCAACCCGCGCTTGGCATTGACGGTGCAGCGCAAATGGCGCTTAAACTGCTTTTACATAGTATCGAGCAAGCGCTAGCAACTGGCTTTACCGTTGAGCTATGTGTCAGTCCAGCGCCAAGCGACCCGTGTTGGCAGAATTTAAATTTACCTCGATCATTACAATGGTCAGCGCAAGCCGATGGTGATCTAGGTCAACGTATGCTAATCGCCAGTCAGAACGCGTTGCGAAAATTTGAGCGGGTTATGTTGATAGGTACCGATTGTCCTAGCCTTACTGCTGCTTGTATTCAACAGGCTGAGCAGCAATTAGCGATACAGGATAGCGTCATGATTCCTGCTTTTGATGGAGGTTATGTGTTGATTGGCTTTAAGCGTGTCGATACCAGCTTGTTCGCTGATATGACTTGGAGTATAAACAGCGTCTCAGCAATAACGCAGCAGCGTATTAAGGATTTAAACTGGTCATTGGGATTGATGGAGCCTTTAGCAGATATCGATGAGCCTGAAGACTTGCAGTACTTACCTAAAGGTTGGTTGGATGACTATAAGCTTAATGATCTTTAATTCACGACCATTGAAAATGCAAAAGCCATCAAATATTTGATGGCTTTTTTATGCGAAGAAAATAAATATTACTTTTGATATTACTTTTGATGTTACTGAGGCAACAGCGCTGCAAGCTTAACTTTAACCTCAGCACTCATCGCCTCAACTGGCGTGACTAGAGCTTGCGCTAACGCATTATGAGCGAGCGACTTTGGTTGTTCGGCGGCTAACAATGCAACTGCCTCTTTGACGACTAATTGAGCATTATTAGCATTTTTCATAAGGTTTTGAATAGCATAATCAGCGCTAACATTTGCCTCAGTCGGATGCCATGAATCAAAGTCCGTGACCAAGGCTAAAGTCGCGTAAGCGATGCTAGCTTCACGTGCAAGTTTGGCTTCTGGCATATTAGTCATACCAATAATGTCAGCGTTCATTTGACGATACCACTGCGACTCTGCGCGAGTAGAAAATTGTGGCCCTTCAATGCAGACATAAGTCGCTTTTGGATGGCATTGACCTTCACTGATATTCACTTGAGCATAAGCGCGGGTTAAGATATCAGCGACTTTAGAACATAAAGGATCCGCCATCGAAACGTGAGCAACTGCCCCTTTACCAAAAAAGCTGCTAGAGCGCTGCTTGGTCATATCGATCATTTGATCAGGGACGACCATATCCAATGGCTTAAGTTCTTCTTGCAATGAACCCACCGCTGATACCGAGATAATATAGCGTACGCCTAAAGTTTTCAGCGCATAAATATTAGCGCGATAAGGCACTGTCGATGGTGTCAATCTATGCTCTTGACCATGGCGAGCCAAAAAAGCCACCGTTACGCCATTTAATTCACCCAAGACGATACCATCAGAGGGTTTACCATAAGGGGTAGCTATACTGATACTACGTTTATTGGTCAAGTCTTGCATTTGATAGAGACCGCTACCGCCAATGATGGCGATATCAGCGGAGTGTTTGACAATTTCTTCTTCTATAGCTGAAGTCATATTTGGTTCCAAATGGTAGGTAATAAAAAGGGTAGAATCTATACTGTTAGCGTTTAGTGATTCTCTTAATCATACCCTGAGCAAGCGTTTTAACAATCATCGCCTGACTTTGTACAAAGCCATTATACTTGGGTAAATCGTCTTTCATGTCTTTAACGCGGCGATTATAAAATAGATGCATGCTAGGTTCAGGTAGAGCCGCTATGTCAGTATAATTGCTAGTAGGAACTAGAATTAAATTACCACCTATTGCCATCTCTATACTAGGTTTGTTGCAGCGTTTGCACAGTCCACGGTTAATATTTGGCGGCAGTTTCCAGCGGCGAAACTTGGTGCGCATTAAGGTTAACTCACTGACATCTGGCTTAACTAAAACTGTTACATCGTTATAAGCTTGTCCGGTGTATTCCTGACAAATAGTGCAATGACAGATAAAGCGAGCAATCGGTGTATTATTAATTATGTAGGTATTGCTACAGCAAGAGCAGGAGGCTTCTTGTGGCGTAAATTCTGTGCTCATCGGTCAATCCTTTTTATCATAGTAAGCGTTGGCTTTACTTATTTTATAAATTTGTTAGAGCGAAATATAGCATTTTCTTAGCCTGTCAGGATATTGGCTTTAAGTAGAATTGCTAATCATTAGTATGAAAAAAGAGACCTTCGTAGGTCTCCTTTTTATTTATAATTATTAACTACTAGCAG
>CBETCF010000108.1:0-7500 GCA_965534785.1 uncultured Psychrobacter sp. | reverse complement strand
AGCTATTTACAGCCCTTGTCTATTGAAGTGTAACGCACCTATGCTCATAGCTAAAGCATTCAATATTATTTCATGAATTAAGGTTAAGCAGATAACCTTTACTAATAAGACAGCTCTTTTCGCTGAGATAGTTAGAGTAATCGCTTATATGCGCCGGCTTGATGATACTCATGGCAATTGAGGCGGTTTATTTGTTAGAATACGCCATTATATTTTACAGTGGCTCACTGAGTTATTCGGTGGCTGATGATGCTAAATAAAATTGATAACGTTAATAACAATAAGGGTTAGACGTATGATGAATATCTTAGTAATTGGTGCAGGCGGACGCGAACATGCATTGGCGTGGCAATGTGCCAAAGATGACAAGGTTCAGCAAGTCTACGTCGCACCAGGTAATGCCGGTACCGCACTTGAGCCTAAGTGCCAAAACGTTATTTTAAAAGACGATGCTGACGCCGATGAGCACAGCGCTATCATAGAATTTTGTCAGAATAATGACATAGACATGGTCATCGTTGGTCCTGAGGCGCCTTTAGTTACTGGTATTGTCGATGCTTGTAGAGATGCAGGTATCAAAGCTTGGGGCCCAAGCGCTTATTGTGCGCAGCTAGAGGGCTCAAAAACTTTTGCCAAAGAGTTTATGGCGCAAAATAATATCCCAACTGCTGCCTATCAAGGTTTTACCGATGCGGCAAGCGCCAAATCTTACATTGACGAGCAAGGCGCTCCTATCGTTATCAAAGCAGACGGCCTCGCTGCTGGTAAAGGGGTTATTGTCGCTGAGACTGTTGAGCAGGCCCATGCCGCTATTGATGACATGCTGGCAGATAATAAGTTTGGTGATGCCGGTAGCCGCGTTGTTATTGAGCAATTCCTAGTCGGTGAAGAAGCCAGCTTTATTTGCATGATTGATGGCGATAATATTCTACCTATGGCGACGAGCCAAGATCATAAACGTGCTTTTGAAGGCGATACTGGCCCAAACACTGGCGGTATGGGAGCGTACTCTCCTGCTCCAGTCGTGACCAATGACGTTCATGAAAAAGTTATGGCACAAGTGATTCAGCCTGTTGTCGATGCGATGAAAGCGGCCGGAAATCCTTACACTGGGTTTTTATATGCAGGCCTCATGATTAATGAAGCTGGCGACCCCTACGTTATTGAGTTCAACTGTCGTTTGGGTGACCCAGAAACTCAGCCTATTCTTATGCGCTTGCAGTCCTCAATGGTTGATTTGGTCGCACAAGGGCTGGCAGGTAAGCTACCTATTCAAGCTGATTGGGACGAGCGCCCTGCTCTAGGCATTGTTATTGCCTCAAAAGGTTATCCAGAAACCTCATCTAAAGGTGATGTGATCTCAGGACTTCCTGAGCTTGGCGGTGATGACTCAGCCGTAAAGGTATTTCATGCTGGTACTGATTTTACTTATGGCAAAGCATCGGACAATCTTGATGCTGATATGCAAAAAGATAATGATAAAAAGATTGTGACCAATGGCGGACGCGTACTTTGTGTCACTGCTCTCGCTGACAGCATCTTGGATGCCCAGCAAGCAGCGCTAACCGTAACTGGCGCTATTAGTTTTGAAGGTGCACATTATCGCCGTGATATTGGTTATCAAGCGATTGCACGCAATAGCTAAACCATAAAGCTGGTTTTATTTTAGGGTATGTTGAATATTCATAAGTAGACTCCATGGTCGAATGTCCAATACGCCCTAAATAACTAATAAGGTTCAGAGAAACCCTCAGTCCCTAATATTAGAAAGGCACAGCGCTTTGTATGATACAATTTTGTACACTCGCAAGGCTTTTGACTTGCATTTATGGCTATGCACCCACAAATCATTATTAACCTAGTGAATGATTATATTTATGGCAAATGATCTGTACAAACCTTCTAATAATAAGCAGTCAATCGACAACCTAAAAACCTCTGGCTTTGAGCGTCGAATGTCTATTGCCAAAACTTCCTTAAATATTGGGCGACGTTGGGCCGGTAATAGCGTGTCTGGTATGTTTTTGGGTAAAGAAGCACGTTCAGCGCGTAACCAAGTTTTCATGGAAGCGCAGGCCAATTATGTCGCAGAGGAGCTAGGCAAGCTCAAAGGATCAGTGGTCAAAATCGGACAGATGCTAGCCCTATATGGCGAGCATATTTTGCCGTCCGAAATCACTCGGGCATTACAAACCCTTAATGATGATACGGCGACTTTAGCTTGGCCAAAAATAGAGCAAACCTTGCGTCGTACTTTGGGTGAGAAGTTCAACGAGCTTGATATTGAGCAAGTACCTATTGGTACTGCATCACTAGCCCAAGTTCATCGTGCTACTATAAAAGCTACTGGCGAAGATGTAGTACTAAAAATACAATACCCAGGGGTTGCCGATGCTATCGATTCTGACTTGGCTTTATTTAAGCGCCTGTTAAAAGTCAGTAATGCAGTACCACAAACTCGAGCTTTGGATGCGTGGTTTGAAGAAATACGTGATTTACTTCATGTAGAGGTCGATTATAATATCGAAGCCGCTACTACTGAGCGTTTTTATGGACGCCTAGAAGATGATCCACGCTATGCTGTACCCAAAATCTATCGTGATTTTTCCAGTAAACGTTTATTATGTATGTCGTTTGAGTCTGGTGTTTCCGTCACCTCTGAATCGCTACAAGCCCTATCACTTGAACGTCGTAGCTCAATTGGTCAAGCGGCCATTGAGATTATGATGCAAGAGATATTTGTTTGGGGTGAGATGCAAACGGATCCTAACTTCGGTAATTATCTAGTACGCATTAGTGAAAACGAGGAAGAAATCGATAAGTTAGTGTTATTAGACTTTGGTGCTATCCGTCAGTTTGATTATGAGCTATTAACCATAGCCCACGGTCTATTAAAAGCAGGCTACCGTCATGACCATCAAGCGATGATGAAAGCGATGACTGGTTATGAGTTCTTTGATAGTATGAGTGAAAAAGTCAGCTCCGATATTGCTAATATATTCCTACTGGCTACCGAACCATTCAGCGACTTCGCTAAAAATCCAGATATTCCAGCCGAAGTTATCGATGAAAAACAGCGTTATATCTGGGCTAATAGTAAGCTTCACTCTCGTATTTCAGCTGCTGCTTCTACTGCCATGCAGTCTTTTGAATTCAATTTACCACCAAAAGAATTTATGTTCATTAGTCGTAAATTTATCGGTGCCTATACCTTTTTGACAGTAATAGACGCTCGTACTGATCCTGAAAAATTAGTTAAACCTTTTTTATAGATTTATATTTAGCTTAATTTTTGAACCGTCCTTTAGTGACGGTTTTTAATTTCGCATATTTATTTGCTTAGGCTATTTTATATTTATTACTACGCTTTTCGTTTGGTTAAGTTCTATATCGTTGCTGTTATTTCTTTTATGCGACGCGCTACAAACTAGCTACTGCTTGCCAATTATCAAATCTAGTTCGGTAACCTTCAGGCTTAGTTATATTGATCTGCCAGCAAGTTTCCTGCCTAGCTAAATACTTTATTTCGAAATGAGTGCGTTGGCTATCAGTAGCTACCTCTTGCCGCGTAGTAGGCAGACACCACAATACTCTCGCCTGCTCCTCTGCATTGTCAATATACTTCTCTATATTAGTCGCTAATATTATTTCCCCGCCTACTTGTAAGCGTGATAATAGAAACTCAAAGAATGGCATATTTAACCACTGCTGATTGGGATTATGTTGTTCAGGATTAGGATATAAAATATATATTTGGGCAATGCTATTTGGCGCTATTGCCTGCACTATCCACGCAATAGCATCAGCATGGATAGTGGTCAGGTTGGCTAAGTTTTGAGCTTGTGCCGACTTAGCAAAGGCTTCAAACTTATTACGCGTACGCTCAATAGCAATCAGCTGTTTATGAGGATTATCATTAGCAAAAAGTAAGGCATGCTTGCCCTTCCCCGCCCCAATCTCAAGCACTAAAGGTTGCTTACTAGCTTGCACATTTTCTAATACTTTAGGTATAGTAAAATCACGTGGTTTTGAGAGTTTTTCGGGTTGGAAAGCTCTAGTTTGTTTGTGAGATATTTTTTGTTGATTAGTCATAGTATTTTTCTTAACTTTAATAGTTTTTAAGTTTAGATATGAAGTTTTATTAATCATTATTTGCTTAGGCTATTTTATTAACCAATCTGTCTACTTATACTTTTCATCATTTCTTTAAATGCTTATTCTTGAGTCTATTTATTTTTAGCTGCATTTGTCTTTTACTAACTGCATGCTATTATAGCGGCTATTATTTATTTTAAACTTGAAAAACTGGGCCTCTTAAAATGACCGAAACGACTAACGCGCCTGTACCAAAAACCTATCCTTGCCCTCGCTGTGGCACACAAACCCCTTGGCAAGATAATAAATCCAAGCCCTTTTGTAGTGAGCGCTGTAAGCTAATAGATCTAGGCGCTTGGGCCAGTGAAGAATATACCCTACCAGCTGAGTCCACCCCATTTTCCGATGAATTATAACGGATATTATTTATTATTGTCAGCTACTTGCTAGCTAATGACGCTCATAACTTAAGCTTAAACTCTACTTTATTTAACCCTGTTAATACTTTAAGGATATCTGTATGTCAGCTACTTATCTGATGCCTACCTATAATCGTCAGCCGATCAGCTTTACCCGCGGCTCAGGTAGCTGGCTCTACACTCAAAATGATACTGCTTATTTAGATGCGCTAACCGGTATCGCTGTTTGCGGTTTAGGGCATTGCCATCCACAGGTAACTGAAGCTATCCAGCAGCAAGCCGCAACCTTAGTACATACTAGTAATCTATTCGGTATTGACTGGCAAGAGCGCGCCGGTGAAGCATTATGTGTGGCTGCCCAAATGGATAGCGTATTCTTTGCCAATAGCGGTGCTGAAGCTAATGAAGCAGCTTTAAAAATGGCAAGACTTTATGCTCACAATAAAGGCTTTAAGCGTCCTAAAGTTATCGTCATGGAGCAATCCTTCCATGGTCGTACTTTATTATCGTTATCTGCTACTGCTAACCCTAAAGCGCGTGAAGGCTTCTTTACTTTAGATGAGGATTTTATCCGTTTGCCGTTCGGTGATATTGAAGCTATCAAGCAAGCTGCTAGCGACCATGAGGATATCTGCGCTATCTTTGTCGAGCCTATCCAAGGTGAAGGTGGTCTTAATACCGCTGCCAATGGCTTTAGCTATTTAGAACAGCTGCAATCCATATGTGACACTCATGATTGGTTATTTATGATCGATGAAGTGCAAACGGGTAATGGCCGTACTGGCAAATATTTTGCTTATCAACACAGTAAGGCTCGTCCTGATGTATTGACCACTGCAAAGGGCTTAGGCAATGGCTTTCCAGTAGGCGCTTGCCTAGTACGTGGACGCGCTAAAGATTTATTTGGTGCTGGCAGTCACGGCTCAACTTATGGCGGTACACCGCTGGCTAGTCGCGTCGTCCATAGCGTTTATGAGGTGCTAAGCAATAGCGGTATTATGGAAAACTCTGTGATTGAGGGTCAGTTTATCCGTGATAGCATCACTACCGACTTGCAGCAATACGGCGTCACTAGTCGCGGTGCTGGAACGATGATAGGTATTGTCTTGCCGGAAGATATGGATTGTAGCCAACTGGTTGATCTCGCTCGTGATGAGCAGCAGCTGATTATCAATGTCACTGGTGGGCATGTTATCCGCTTACTACCGCCACTTAATATTAATCGCGATGAGAGTGAGCAAGTGGTAGAGCGTCTACTTAAATTATTAAAACCACGGCTTTAACTTTATAGTTTTATAAATAAGTTATGACATAGCCAACAAAAAAGCCTTTAGCTTATCAATTAGCTAAAGGCTTTTTTATTAGCCATACGAAAAATCTACTCAAAAGTTAACTAGCATGAAAGTATTTCTTTAATACTTCCAAGCAACGAGTAATTTTGGCCGGTTGTTGCTCACGGTTTAGAGTGACAGCGTAGAGCACAAAGCTTGGCAGTTGATAGCCGGTCAAGACTTCTACTAAGTTACCACTTTCAAGCTCACGCTTCACATCCATCTCCATAATCCTAATGATTCCATGGCCTTCTTTCGCTAAAGTCATGGCCATAAAGACGTTGTTAGTATGAATGCGTGAGTCCATCTTGATACGGGTTTTTTTACTGGTTTCCGTCTTAGAGAGCTCAACGTAATTGGCATCTTTCATGATATCTATCACAATAAGTTGATGATCCGCCAAATCTTTAGGGCTTTCTATTTTCTTATGCTGACGCAAATACTGCGGTGAAGCTACTAGCATCTGACGAACATCAGATAAGGGATGACTGCTAAGAGCCGAATCGTCGATACTTGGGCTCATACGCACAGCAATATCGATGCGCTCATCAATCATATCAATATAACGGTTGTCAGCAAAATAGGTAATGCTCAAATCGTCGTGAGCCGCCATCCAAGTTGATAGCGCTGGTAGAATATGATGGACTCCAAGCTCAGGCGTAGTAGCAATACGTAAGCTACCAGCTAACTCATCACGTAATTGATTGACTTTAATGCGCCCTTGCTCAGCGGCACTAACCACATCTTTTGCCGCTTCATAAAAGCTTTCACCCGCTTCTGTTAAGCTAAGCTTACGAGTAGAACGATGCAAAAGCACCACTCCAAGCTCGTTTTCTAATGAGCGGATTTGCTGACTGACTGCACTAGTAGTAATACCGAGCTCACGGGCTGAGCCACTAAAAGAGCCGTGTCCGACTACACTGGCGAACACGGCCATACCGCGTAAATTATCTAACATATTCTCACCTAAACTATTTTTAGTTTTTAATATAACTTAACCATTATAGCCAAATAAAATTATTTTACCTATTAAAAAAATATCCAAGGCGTACAATATTAGAGCCTTAGACTCTAATATTGTCATTGATATCAATAAAATAGCTTTTGACTAAACTATTCAATAGTTAAACAGGTCTTTATATTAACTCTTTAATTATTTGCCAAACAAATATTAGTTGGTTAGGTCAGCTTAACATTACCTATTCTTCCTTCACCGCGCTCCGTCAGATATCGCATCACTGGCGAGTCCAATAATAGCTTTTGCGCCGTTTGTGTGGCTTGCTCCATACGTAATTTTTGGCGGCTTTCAGGGGTTTTATTCTCTGCTTGCCCAACACTGCTATCTATCTTTAATTGAATATCAGCGTGAGTAAATTGCTGTTGGAGTTTCGCGGCTAGCTGCTGAAAAGTGGTTTGCAGATGTTTACTATCAACACTAGTCACAAAGGTAGAGTCACCATCGCATAGACCCGTCATCATTCCCTGACGAGCCAATGCTAACTCGTCTGAGGCTAAAATAGCATCTTCGCGAGCGCTTTGTAACCAATAATCCCACTTCTCATGTGTCCACTCCCCTGTTAGCTGTTGGGGCGCACAACGCAAGAGAGTGCGTGGATCTGTCTCAGTAGATAACTCAGTAATTGGTTCAGGTTCAA
>CBETCF010000107.1:0-7576 GCA_965534785.1 uncultured Psychrobacter sp. | reverse complement strand
TTAGTGCCAATGTTAGCGTCAAGGCTGATTACTGTTAAGGAGAATATGATGAATAAGGTGTTTTTGTACTCGGTTATGACTAGCACTATTGCTCTGTCGATGACTATTAGCGGCTGTAATGCTTATGACGCCGCAAATGGCAGCAACCAAGCTAACCAGAACCCTGTTATTACGACGCCTAGCGATAAGCAAACAAGCCAGCAAACGCTTACTCAGCAAGCGCTGCGTATTCAAAGTGCGCTAGCGACGGGTGATTATGCAGCGATAACGGATGATATTCACCCTACTCGCGGCGTTCGTTTCTCGATGTATGCTTATATCCGCCCAGAAGCTGATAAGGTCTTTACACGTGCTCAATACGCGCAATACTTACGAGAATCAAAAATTCGCTTCACTTGGGGTGAAAAAGATGGCACAGGCGATCCGCTCATCACACCTTTGCCTGACTATTTACGCACCTGGGTCAATGCTAGCGTCTTTGGTAATAATCCAGCAATAACGGTCAATACCAGTCAAGCTAGTGGTAATAGCATCAATAACTTGAATAAAATATATCAAAATTCGGATTACGTTGAGTTTTATAGTGATGGCAGTGAGGAATATAGTGGAATGGACTGGCGCGCTATGCGCTTAGTGTTTGATGAGTATCAAGGTAAGCGTTATCTTGTCGCTATTATCTCTGACCAATGGACGGTTTAAGACATTAATTTGCATTCATTAATAGCTATTAAAAAAGGGCATGGCACTGCCCTTTTTGTCTATTAGTCCGCTATATTTAGTAATTTATATTCATTTCTTACTATGTATTACAGCGGTGTTTGCCGAAAGAACTTCACCATAATGTCGTAAATGTCAGGATAAGCATCAACCAACTTTTGCGGCGTCTCAAAAAACACTTCGCTTAATACTGCCAAGAACTCGGCGGGATTGGTCGCGCCATAACGATCCAGCCCTGATTTGCGATGTTTTTGAAAGTCCTCAAAGTCGCGGCTCATAATGGTCGTCCAACGTTCAGGATCCATATCAGGTTGCAGCGGCGGAAAGCCATTAGCCTTGCCATTAAGCATATCCAGTTTATGCACGAATTCATGAATGACAACATTATGACCATCACGCTCACCCGAATGCTTTGCGTCTTTCCATGACAGAATAACAGGACCGCGCTGCCAAGCCTCTCCGCTTCGATGTTGTTCGCCTTCGTGAACGATACCAAATTCATCGACGCTTTTAGTCTCGCTTTTATATGAGCCTTGATAAATGATGATCGATGACCAGCCAGCATACCAGTCAAGGCTTAGGTTTAAAATTGGCAGGCAAGCTTGTAGTGCGACAGACTGTCTAACAATGTCAGTAATCTCAAAACCTTGCGCACCAGTGATAGATTTGCTATCTAAGAATAATGTTGCCAATTCAAACAAGCGTGTCAGCTCGTCTTCATTTAATCTATCAAGTATAACGATGCGCTTGGCCGCACGCTGCCAGTCTTCAGTAGTGAAGTCGCTATTATTTAGTACTCGCTGTTCGCGCCATTCTTTTATTATCTCAAACATAGTTATCCTCAATGACCTTTAGCTCAATTAAAACACATCTATCGCATCAATCTGCTGCATTATGGTATCAGTAAGACTCAAAGCTGAGACGATATTCATATATTTTTCCACATCGTTATGATCTAGGATGCGCTCGCGACGACTTTCATCCATCTTGTGAGTGACGCTATTATTCCCTACTACCGGATAGTCAAAAGCTAACCCTTTGATTTGCACTTTAAGCTGCGGTGATTCTAATAAGTGAATTTGACGTAACTCACCACCGAATGCAACCAATTGCCAAAAGGTGTCGACATAAAGTATTGTTATGTAATCGGCGAATTATTCTATCAATATTAGTTTAGGATAATGTATTTAGACTTATATTTGAGTAATGATTGAAAGGTAGCTTATGCAAACGGTATGACTCAAGATAGTCTAACGGTCTAACAATGACTTAATAATTCAGGAAAGCAATATGAACAATAACACTATGCAAGAGTTTCAAACCAATAAAGCTGATTTAACCCAATCGCGGATAATCGAAACCGATAAGCCAACGATTACTGCTGGCGAGGTATTGGTCAAAGTCGAGCGCTTTGCTTTTACTGCTAATAATATTACTTATGCAGCAATGGGTGATTATTTACAATACTGGCAGTTCTTTGCGCCGCATGGCGATAACGCCGAACAATGGGGTATTATTCCGGTTTGGGGTTTTGCTGATGTTATTGCGTCTAACAGTGAGGACATCCCCGTTGGCGACAGGCTATTTGGTTATTTCTTGCCAGCCGATGAGCTAGTTATTAAGCCTATAAAAGTGACCAACTCTAGCCTCATGGATGGAAGCTCACATCGCGCTAAGCTACCGCCAAGCTATAACTTATATCAGCGCGTCAATAATGAGCCAGGTTACGATAGCGCTTATGACAATCAGCGCATACTATTAGCGGTGCTGCACTTAACGGCATTCTGCTTACATGACTTGCTCAAAAGCAATGACTGGTACGGTGCTGAACAAGTGGTCATTATCAGCGCTTCTAGCAAAACTAGTATTGGCTTAGCTTATGGTCTCGGTGATGATAAAGACACGCCAACGGTCATTGGCTTAACCTCACAGCGTAATTTGGATTTTGTAAGTTCTATTGATGCTTACGATAATGTCTTAACTTATGAGACTCTTGAGCAAATTGATGCTAACAAGCCAACAGTCATAGTCGATATGTCAGCCAATGCTGAAGTGCTGAGTCGCTTGCATAGGCACCTAGGCGATAATATGCGTTTCACTAGCAACGTTGGCTTGACCCATTGGAATGAGCCGCGCTATGTAGAAGGTATCATTCAAGAGCGTAGCGAGCAGTTTTTTGCACCAACTTATATACAAAAGCTTATGAAAGAGTTGGGCGCTGAGGAATTTAACAAACGTACTGGTCAATACATAATGCAGTGCGCTGTGAAGACCAGTAGCTGGCTCAACATTAAAGAGCTTGATGGCATCAAAGGCTTATCAGCAGTCTATGAAGACGTTTGCGCTGGCAAGATAGCAGCTGATGAAGGGTTGGTAGTTGTGATGTAGTACTGACATAAGAGTCAAATCTCCCCATTTAATGCAGTTGTCGCAAAATTTGCGATAACTGATTTTCATTTAACTCGTTTTTGCTAAAAAATTAGCAATATGTGTTTTTTTCATACTGCAGCCAGTCACTATCAGCGCCGTTATTATAATTCTGACAATTTACGCTCATTGCTAAGATCCACATCTTTAAGTTTTTTTACCCCTTTATGTTTCTTGTTATTCCAGACTATCGCTAGACCAAGATAAGTCATCCGTAACTCCCCTTCCCTATAAAAAATAAACGCTTGTTGTGTAATAGTATAAAGACGCGGTATAGTCGTAGTTAGCCTATGATACCGACTGAGCTTGTATTTATTACTCTCAGTTTGCCGATGATAGCCCGTCTATTTATCATAATTTATCACTTTACCAAGGATGTGTGAGGTATTTATGACTAAAGAAGCCACTAAAAAGCAGAGTCAATCGCAGAGCCAAGATGCTAATGACATAGAAGCAGTGCCAAGCGCTACGGATAATAGTCAACAACAATCGCAAAGCCAAGGTTCAACAAAATCAGCCTCTAAAGATAAGGCTAAACCCCCTGAGAAACGGCCTTGTTTCGATGAATTGCAAGATGCTAAAGGCGAATATCGCCCAGCTGCTCAAGCCGTTGGCGACTGGTTAGATAACACTAGCATGGATGCGATTAACCATCTTAATGAGCAAGCCGAAAACATCTTTTATCGTAAAGGCGTCACCTTCACCGTTTATAGCGATGCCAAAAACATCGAGCGCATGATTCCGTTTGATATTGTGCCGCGTATTATTGCCGCTAGTGAATGGCAAAAGATCGAGAAAGGCTGCCATCAACGTATCACCGCGCTCAATGCTTTTCTTCATGATATCTATCATGACCAAGCCATTATGAAAGCCAATATTGTACCTGCCAGCTATGTCTATGCTAGTGGTTGCTATGAGCCATGGATGATGGGCATTAATTTAGACAAGCCTATCTACTCGCACATCAGCGGGATCGATCTGATTCGTGATGAGGATGGACGATTTTGTGTGTTAGAAGATAATTTGCGCACGCCATCGGGCGTCTCTTACATGTTAGAGAGCCGAAACATATCTGAAACTTTATTATCCGACTTATTTGCTCATACGCCCGTACTAGGTATTAGCGATTATCCCAAACGCCTAAAAAAATGCTTGGCCAGCTCAACCAGTAAATACGATCCGCAAATCGTTATTTTAACCCCAGGACGTTTCAACAGTGCTTATTATGAGCATGCCTTTTTAGCCCATGAGATGAATGTACCGTTAGTTCATGGCTATGATTTAGTGGTTGAAGATAGCAAAGTCTATATGCAAAGTATTCGCGGCAAAGTACAAGTCGATATCATTTATCGCCGTATTGACGACCCTTATCTCGATCCACTCGCCTTTCAATCAAACTCCATACTTGGCGTATCAGGACTGATGAGCGCTTATCGTGCGGGCAACGTAGTCATCGTCAATGCGCCAGGTACTGGGGTCGCTGATGACAAGAGTCTATATGCATTTGTTCCCGATATGATTAAGTTCTACTTAGGTGAGGAGCCGCTACTACCGAATATTGAGACTTATCAATGCCGTAAGCCTGACCAATTATCTTATGTGTTAGATAATCTAGATAAGCTGGTGGTTAAAGAAACGCAAGGCTCCGGTGGCTATGGAATGCTTATCGGGCCGACTTCTACCAAACAAGAGATTAGCGACTATCGCAAGCGCTTACTGGATAATCCAGCAGGATTTATCGCGCAGCCGACTATTTCACTATCAACGAATCCCACGGCTGTTATTGATGGTATCGCCCCGCGTCATATCGACCTGCGACCCTTTATCCTCAGTCATGGTGATGGCTCGGTTGATATCGTACCGGGTGGCCTGACTCGCGTAGCAATGGTTGAGGGCTCATTAGTGGTCAACTCCTCACAAGGCGGCGGTATCAAAGACACTTGGGTGGTTGATGATAGTAATTTAAAAGATCCTCAAACCAATAGTAAGGCTAAGCATTCAGACAAAGAGGCTTCAAACATAGGGCCTTTAAGTCAAGATAATAGGAATACCGACACTAGCGCGGCCAACCACGCCAACTACTATAATCGTGCGCAGCCTACCGAAGCCGGTTTTGAAGATCTAGATGATGCGCCAATGATATTACTGCTATCTACCGGTAGTCATCTGATTTGGCTAGGTAGATATAGTGAGCGTCTCTATTATTATGACGGTCTGATGAAGCAGCTGATCAATGGCGATATCAAAAAATCGCACACACAGGATTTGATCAATAATTTAGGCTTCAATGCGGATACTGGCGAATCGCTAAAGGTAATGAAAGCACAAATGCTTTATGAGTTAGAACAAAAGGTCATTCCAAGCATCGTGCAGTCTATCGAAACCAATGTCCAAGAAGCCAAAGGCGTTATCGGTAAAGACACCGCTGAGCTTTATAACTTAATTAAGCGTCTATCCAATGCCGGTACTTATCGAGCGGCAGCTTTGCAGCTCTACGCCTGTAATGCGGCGATGAAGCAAGAGCATCCGACCGTGACCTGCTTTTGGCAATTAGGTCGCTACTTTGAACAGCTAGAGCGTGCGGTATTACTCGATGAAGATACTACTGAGATTAGCCTACAGTTCAAACATTGGATCAATCAGCTACCTGAAAATACGCGCTGGCGTGAATTGACGCGACTGACCAATCAGATGATTAAGTCCAAGAAATTTAGCGATTTTAAGCTGATTAGCCGCGAGTTTAATATCATTCTGCAGCAAGGCGTTTAAGCTAAAAATAGACGACAAACTGTTAAATAAAAAATGTCGAATAAGAACGTAAGAGGATATTATGAAATTACAAATAAGTCACCAGACCAACTATTATTATGGTCAGCAAGCGCAGCGTAGTGTGCAATATATCCGCATGACACCGATGCAGCTGCCACATCAAACCATTCACCGCTGGGATGTGCTACTGCCCAAAGTCGCCGTTAGTCAAAAAGATGGCTTCGGTAATGATTGGCTAACCCTTAGCCGTAACGAGACTCACGATAACTTGCAAATGCAAGCCTCTGGCATTGTTGAGATTAATACGGATACCGAACGTCTAGAAGATATGGATAATGTCCCCTACTTGCTATTTACGGTACAAAGTCCATTGACCAAATGCTCGGAGGAGATGCGCGAATTTGCTGCTCCGTTTCTAAAAGACCCAACCCTAGATAATCTAAAAAAAATGGCCAATGCGCTGATTATGAAAATGCCGTTTGTCGTAGATGTCACTCATGTCGGTACTACTGCTGCTGAAGCTTTTAAGATGGGCGGCGGCGTCTGTCAGGATCATACGCATGTGTTTTTAAGTATGCTAAGAGATCAGCAAATTCCGGCGCGTTATGTCTCAGGCTATCTATATGATGATACCGAAAACCATATGGCAAGCCACGCTTGGGCAGAGGTCTACATAGAGGGCTATTGGTATACCTTTGATATATCCAACCAAGCGTTTCAACCAAATTCACACGTCTATGTGGCCGTAGGTCGAGACTATTTGGATACTGCACCGGTGCGCGGTGTGCGTATGGGAGGCGGCTACGAAAATCTTTACAGTCAAGTACTAGTCACTAGATTATCGTAATCTTCACTGCTCTTTTATTGCCTTTACCACTTAGGATTATGTTATGACTTATTGTGCCGCTGTTCGTCTAAAGGACGGTATGGTCTTCGCTAGTGATACGCGCACCAATGCTGGTGTCGACCACATATCAACCTTCAAAAAATTGTATCAATATGGCATTGAAGGCGAGCGCTTTATGGTATTACAAACCTCGGGCAGCTTAGCTACTTCACAAGCGGTCTTTACCAAACTACAAAATGATATCGACCAACGCACTGATAGTAATCTAAACACCGTAGCGACATTATTTGACGCGGCGCAAATGGTCGGTGAATGCATGCGTGGTGTGATGAATCATGCTAAAGCTGTGGCTAACGCGAATGTCGATGGTGCTTTTACCAGCTCCTTTTTGCTTGGCGGACAGATAAAAGGTCAGCCCGCTGAGCTATATATGATCTATCCAGAAGGTAACTGTATTAGAGCTACTAGCGATACGCCGTTCTTTCAGTTGGGTGAAAGCAAGTATGGCAAGCCCATTCTCGATCGCTCGGTGACTTATGAGACCGACCCTAAGCATGCTGCCCGTGCTGTGATGTTATCATTTGATTCGACAATACACTCCAATCTATCAGTAGGAATGCCGATTGATTTTATGCTGTATAAAAATGATAGCCTCATCATACCTAAAGGCCGCCGTATCGATGAGCGAGATGAATACTTCAACACCATTCGTCATCAGTGGTCAGATGCGTTACGCAAGACTTTGATTGATCTGCCTAAATGTCCTAAGGGTTATTGGGATTAAGATTTCTGTATAAGTTAGTCATTACATACTTT
>CBETCF010000106.1:0-7632 GCA_965534785.1 uncultured Psychrobacter sp. | reverse complement strand
AAAAGCACTGCTTTTTTAGCTTCGCAAGAGAATTTTCCTTAAAGGGAAAATTCTAGAAACCTTAAACCCGTATAGGATTTGAAAAATTTCCTAAAAGTCTTAATTAATTCAAAGCTGTCACCGCTCAAAATCTTAAAACTCTCAACAACTCAGAACTAAATAAAGCCCCTTGCTGTGGGTGTGTATTATATAGATTTACAGTGGGCTGTCAAATGTATTTCACCCTCTTTAGCAATTTTTTTTGTCTTTTATAACAATTCACTGGCAAGCAACTGTTTCTATTAGCTTTATATTTTATAAAATTACTAATATTTTGCCTGCCAGTAGCTGAGTTATAGTAAATATAAAACTATTCAGCCGTAGCCAAAGCTTTTTCGATATCCGCTTTGATTGCTTCAGGTTTAGTGGTCGGCGCGTAACGGTCAATAACTTGGCCATCACTCCCTATTAAAAACTTGGTAAAGTTCCACTTGATACCGTCGGTTAGTAGACCACCTTTTTGATCTTTTAACCATTTGAAAATAGGGTGCGCCTTATCACCATTGACATCGACCTTAGCCATCATTGGAAAGCTGACACCATAATTCTTTTGACAAAAAGCACCGATTTCATCATTGCTACCAGGGTCTTGAGCGCCAAACTGATTACATGGAAAGCCAACCACCATCAACCCTTGGTCTTTATATTGCTGATACAACGACTCTAAACCTTCAAACTGAGGAGTGAAGCCACATTTACTAGCAGTATTCACTACTAATAATACTTGGCCTTCAAATTCAGCGAGAGGCTGCATGCTGCCATCCATGCGCTCAGCAGTAAAATCATAAATAGTACTCATCACTCATCCTTAATTGAATTATAGTTTGTCAGTATTTAGAGCTTGGCGCTCACTTACTTATAGCAAAAAAATAAGGGAGCCACTATAAGCTCCCTTACTATATCCCAAAGTGTTATCAAGCAGTAGCTAGGATTGTGCTCTACTTAGTGCTCGCTTTTATCCAAATCAATAGACACTGAATTAATACAGTAACGCATGCCTGTCGTCTCACGCGGGCCATCAGGGAAGACATGGCCTAAATGCGCATCGCAATTACTACAAGTCACTTCGGTACGGCGCATGCCTAGCGAATCATCAACATGCTCATCAATAGCAGCGTTATCGATACCTTGATCGAAGCTTGGCCAGCCACAACCGGCATCAAACTTGCTTTCTGAGTCAAATAATTTGGCACCGCAAGCTTTACAACGGTAGATACCTTTATCATTGACATCATTATAGACACCGGTAAAAGGACGCTCTGTGCCCTTTTCACGTAACACATGATACTCATCACTACTAAGGCGCTGCTTCCAATCGGCTTCAGTTAATTGAGCTACTTCTTCTTTGGTCAGTTGACTGTCTTGCATAATTCTTCCTTATTATAAATATTAATTTTTTAGGAGACTATTTTATAAGTAACCGTTTTCAACTTTCTTTTTAGACTCTAAAGATATGGTAGTTATCATCAATTATTCAATATATAGCTGTTAATAATTACTAAACCCACACGTTGCAGTTATTACAAGCGTTCCAGCTAATTGCAAGTTTTTCTTGCATTTTTAACATTTTAATAACTTGCATTTAATTTGTTAATGCAATAAAATCTTGCATTACATACTGATCAATTAGCTAGTTAGTGAATGATGAAGTACAAAATCTCAACTTGGCTAACGGTTATTTATAATCTTTAAGGAGATTGAGAATACTATGACTGATAATCCTGATGATTTCGCACAAACTCAGCGTCTAGAGCAGGCTGAAAGGCTAGTACAATTACGCCGTGACAAAGGGCTGACCGCTGAGCAATTAGCCCAACAGATGACTAAAGCTGGGGCCAAAGTGAGTCGCGGCGCTATCTCTAATTGGGAGCGCGGTATCAACGGTATCGTCTCCTCCAAGCTACCCACCCTCGCACGTCTCTTAGGCTGTACGGAAGGTTATCTGTTACGTGGCGACAATGATGGAAGCTCTAAAAATGAGAGTGTTAGTCAAGCCACCACAGAGGCCACACTAGCAGCTCAAACTAAGCAGAAAACTATGCAACCACTAGGTACTAGCACTGACACTAGTACTAATAACAGGGATGATGCAACAGCGCCGCAAGCTAAGACGCTGCAAAAAAAGGAAAATACCGCTATGAATGAACTAAAAAAATCTGATAAATTACAAAACGTTTGCTACGACATTCGTGGTCCGCTACTGAAAACAGCTAATAAAATGGAAGCGGAAGGCCAACGTATTCTTAAGCTAAATGTTGGCAACCCTGCCCCATTTGGTTTACAAGCTCCGCATGAGATTTTACGTGATGTGGCGATGAATCTACCGGAAGCAACGGGATATTCAGATTCACAAGGTATCTTTTCAGCGCGTAAAGCGGTATTGCATTACTATCAATCTAAAGGGTTACTATCAGCGGTTGATGTTCGCGATGTTTACTTAGGTAACGGCGTCTCGGAGCTGATTGTAATGACTATGCAAGCGCTGATGAATGATGGTGACGAAGTGCTTATCCCCATGCCAGATTATCCACTATGGACGGCGGCGGCTAATTTATCTGGCGGTACGGCAGTGCATTATCGTTGCAATGAAGACGATAACTGGCAACCGGATATCGAAGATATTAAATCGAAAATCACCAGTAAGACCAAAGGTATCGTGGTTATTAACCCTAACAACCCTACTGGTGCGCTCTACTCGGATGAAAATCTAAAGCAAATTATTGAAGTGGCCAAAGAGTATAATTTAGTTATTATGGCTGATGAGATTTATGATCGGGTACTTTACGATGATGTCGTCCATACGCCAATGAGCACCTTGACTGACGAGGTACTAGTACTGTCCTATAACGGTCTATCTAAGTCGCATCGTATCGCGGGTTTCCGTGCCGGTTGGTTGATGGTTTCAGGTAAGAAACAGCACGCTACGGACTTCATTGAGGGCTTAGATATGCTCGCGTCTATGCGTCTATGCTCTAACGTGCAAGGTCAGTATGCCATCCAAACGGCAATGGGCGGCTATCAAAGTATGAAGGAGCTGACCTCAGAAAAAGGTCGCTTGTTTAAACAACGTGAAATGGCCGTCTCTCGTCTAAATGCTATTCCGGGTATCTCTTGTACCATGCCACAAGGTGCTTTTTATTGTTTCCCGAAGATGGATCCTTCAGTATATCCAGTCGAAAACGATATGCAATTCATGATGGATTTATTGATAGATGAAAAAGTCCTGATGGTGCAAGGCACTGGTTTTAATTGGGATGCGCCCGATCATTTCCGCTTGGTATTCTTACCTAACTTGCATGACTTGGAAGATGGTATGGATCGCCTTGATCGCTTCTTTGCCAAAAAACGTCAGCAATATGGTACAGAAACAATTGCTAATAAAGAAACATTAGAAGCTTAAAGCTTTATATCATAAATAAAAGCAGTAAATAAAAAAGCGCTTATCAGCATAATGTCGATAAGCGCTTTTTTTGATCTAAATTAATCATTATAAATGAATTACTTTACGCTATTAAGCGGCAATGCTAGTAGCTAACACCACTCTCAAAATTAACCAAAAATCCAATTTAAAATTAAGAAACTAATGGCTGATAAACTAGCCGCTACTGGTAAAGTAATCACCCAAGCTAAGCCAATTGGCTTCATTAACGCCCAGTTGGTATTTCTGTTGACGATACCGATACCTAACACTGCCCCTACTAAGGTGTGAGTACTAGAAACCGGTAAGCCTAAGGTTGAAGCGCCCATTACTACCCCAGCCGCAGCAAGTTCGGCTGAAAAGCCAGAAGCGGGGTGCATTTTTGCTAAGTTAGTACCGACGGTTTGAATGACCTCTTTACCGATGAACCATAAGCCAACGATTAGCGCTACACCGAAAGTTAGCATCACCGGCGATGGTACTGCCGCTTGAGAGGCAATGCTGTTAGTACGGATAACATCCATAATAGCGGCAAACGGGCCGACCGCATTGGCGATATCGTTAGAGCCATGACTAAAGGCAAACGCTGAAGCGGTAAAGACCTGCATCCAACTGAACATAATAAAGGTCGCTTTGGTCAAATCCTCTTTATGTTTACCGCGAATAGTCTTGGTATAGATAAAGGTCGCCAGCCAAACTAACGCCCCTATCATACCCATGATTAAGAAGCCTTGTAGCGTCGTCATATTACTGTTGACGTTTTTGAGACCTTTGAACACTACCAAAGAAGTCATCACCGCACCGCCCATAGCGGCTAAGATCGGTACCCACTTTTTCAGCGCTTTTAGGGTATCTAGACTTTCGCGCTCATGCTCGACGATGTATAACTTCTGGTAGTAATCGGTCTCTAAGTCTTCAACGTCGCAATCATCATCTTTGTATATTTCTTGGTCACGTAGCATCGCTGAAGTATAAGATAGCTGCTCGGATTCCGTCATCAAATCAAAGGATTCTTTATGCTGTTTTTTGATGCTCTTTTTATCCGCTTTTAAATCGGCAATCTGCGCTTCTGCTTTATCATTATAATCAATGATGTTTCTTTTAATATGACCATATAAAAAGAAGGCTAATACCCCGCCTAATAAAGGCGATAACACCCAAGAGATAGCGATAGTACCAATAGTGCCCCAGTTCACCGTAGATAGCGCCATTTCGGTGCCACCTAGCGTAATCCCTAGCACGATTGAGCTACCGACTACCCCGCCAATGATAGAGTGCGTGGTTGAAACGGGTAGACCCTTTTTGGTGGCGAATAACAACCAAAAAGCGGCAGCAATCAAGGCGGAAAGCATGACGTAAATGAACTGATTAGGAGTAACGGACAAGCCATCTAAATCAACGATACCACTACGTATAGTATCAGTGACTTCCCCGCCAGCAAGTACCGCGCCTGACACCTCAAATATCGCGGCCACACCTAAAGCTTGCGGTATGGTCAAAGTTCCCGCCCCTACTGAGGTGCCAAAGGAGTTTGCGACATCATTACCACCGATATTAAATGCCATAAAGACACCAAAGGCGGTCGCCACTATAAATAGTGTCGTCTGCTGACGCATAGTGTAATCAAGACCCCACCATAAAAAATAGCTGGTCATTACAATCAGTAAAATAGCAAAAAATAGATTGATTCTCATAGAGCCAACCGACTTGGTTGATTCTGTAGAGCTGCTGCTAATACCCATAAATTGATACGCCCTGCGTAAGATTGAAGATATTGATGATTGATAATGCCACAAAAAACGCTATCACCAAGATTTGGCAGCGTTTTTGTAGCTTGATTTCAAATCGTCTCGAATCTGCGTTGAACTATACTATTGAAAGTATCGCGATTATTATACTCTTGCCATGCAAATAGCAGCATTAGGCATACAGTTAAGCCGCAAATAACTGTAACTAATAAATTAGGCAGCTTGCGGCTTATATCTCTAGCGGTTATTTAAATCATAAATAATCGCTGACTAGTTTAAAAACAGTAATCGAAGCTAGAAATTAGAGCTAGAAGCTAATACTAGTTGTTAGCGCTAAGGAATACTTAGCTCCAATTAATGTGCGCCCATTATATTAAAAAATCAGGGCTTATGCACAATGAAATTGCCAAATTTGTAACTGCTAATGTATAACACTTTTATGCTTAGTCATCACGCTTATTCTAAGTAGCTTTCTAGTTGCTGGATAGCATGATCGAGAACCTCAAGACGCGCACGACGCTTATCGTTAGTAGCGACAATACACCAAGGGGCATTTTCAGTGTTAGTATGCGCTAGCATATCCGCTGCCGCTTGCACATAGTCTGACCATTTCTCACGGTTACGCCAATCATCATCAGTAAGTTTGAACTGTTTATGCGGTGTCTCACGCCTAGCCTCAAAGCGCTTTAACTGCTCTTTTTTATCAATAGCTAACCAGTACTTAATGACAATAGTACCAGCCGCTTGTAGATCAGCCTCAAAGCGATTGATCTCGCCATAAGCGCGTTGCCAATCGGCAGGAGGAGCTAACTGCTCAATACGCTCAACCAATACTCGCCCGTACCAAGTCCGATCAAAGATAGCGACACGACTGAGACGATCGGTTTGCTCATTAGGCAACTTAGTCCAAAAGCGCCATAGATAGGGATGTTCTAGCTCATAGAGCATCGGTGCGCCAATGTTATAAATTTGATACTCGCGCGGATCTAGTGGTGCGACCATTCTCTTGATAGCGCCGCCCTTGCCAGCGGCATCCATACCTTCAAAAGCAAAGATAATATGACGACCTTTACGTGCCCGAATTAACTCGGCAAACCTTGCCTGTTTATCCGCTAGCTCCTCTTTATAATCCGACTTATCTAAATCATGATCTTTGATATCTGTTAACACTTTGGGAATATCGGTAGTAGTAAAGGTGGCTGACTCAAAAGCAGGTGTTGAAGACTTTTTTGATTTGAGTGAAGGCCGTTTTGAGCCCGCTGAGGACTCTTTGGCGTCATCGTTTACTTTTGCTTTAACTGGCATCTGACTACTAACTAATGCCTGTTGCATAGCATGCAGCACTTCATGACAAAAGCTGATAGTCGCTTGCGATTTATCATTGCCATCGATGATTACCCAATCCCCTTGCTGACGCAAAATTGTCTCAGCTATTAAATTAAACTGCACCAATACCTCTTCATCACTCCAATCGATCTGATAGAGATACTGCGGATCAGCCTCTTTATCATTAAGACGCTCTCTTAGAGTATCAGCATCAATATGGAACCAGCATTTCAATAGTTTGGTATGGTTGGCTGCCAGATCACGCTCAAAGACTTGCAAATCCTCTAATTGCTTTTTTAGATAAACCGGCCAATCTGTAGTTGGCAAAGCTTGCACCGCATTTGACCCATTAGCCACACTATAGAGCTTTGAGCTAGCTTTTTTATAACTGCTCTCATCTTGGTCTTGTTGAGACACCATCATGCGCATGACGTTATAAATCAAGTCAGCGTACCAATTACCAAAATAGACCATTACATCGCCATGACGCGGCATAGCGGCAGTATGAGCTTGCCAAATCGGCTGATAAGCTAGCGGTGGATAGCCAATAGTCGCCTCCACTTTTAGCAGCCTTGGGTCTACCCATTGGCGCAGCTGCTTAACCGATCTCCCCTTGCCAGCTTGCTCCATACCATTCACCAGTACCAGTAAGCCTGTCGGCTTGTTGGCCGGTGGCGGCGTCTGTTGCCTCGTTGCTCTAAGAGCAAATTGCGCGGTTACTAGTGCTAGCCTTAGCTCATCTTCACCCATCGAAAACTCACTTAGCGGATTGGGTACTAGACGGCTACTAACCACTTGTGGATCTAAGCGATCACTAACCGCTTTCAGTATCTCATCGGTGTGCTGTTGGCTTGTGCTATTTTTATCACTGTGCTTTTTATCATTGTACTTATCGACATTAGCTTTATTTTTGGACATGATAACGACTCACTTTTTATTTATTATATAGTGATAATACCATTCACTTGCCCCTTGGATAACTTCGCTATGTAACAGTTTGCCATTTGTATTATTTTTTATTTAAGGGTAACTTCTTATTAGAGTGGTATTATTGACTTATATAGCTTAACAATTAATTGCTATAACTTAACTCTGCTTTTT
>CBETCF010000105.1:0-7679 GCA_965534785.1 uncultured Psychrobacter sp. | reverse complement strand
TTATGACGATCTTTTAGATACTGAGGATCGTTGTAAGATAGCCAAACTTTCTGCTCAGCATCTTCGCTGATGAGTATTTTTTGTGGTAAATCTATCGCTACCGTCTGCTCACAATTCATCAATGGCGTACCGGCCTTTGGATTACCAAACATTACTACTTGTGTGGGTCTCAAGGATAAATTCACACCAGCGGCGTTCTTTTGATGATCGACTTGAGCAAATACTTTCATGCCTTTACTTTCGATAACTTTGACTAATCTTGTGGTGGTATCTACTACCGAATGATTACTTTGCAAAGTGATCAAGCCTTTTTTAGCATTAATAGTAGGTGTTGTTAATGGGGCAGCAGAGCTATTATTATCAGTGTTATCAAATAAATTCTCAACGCTAGCACAGGAAGATAGAGTCAAAGCCAAAAAGGCCAAAGTGGTAACAGGGATGATTTTTAGCATAAAGTTTTCCTTAAATTAGGGGTCGGTCGTTGTTTGAAAGATTGTTATTTATAAAGTTTAGTATAAGTGCTTTTTAAAGCTCACTAGCGAAACGCTTACGTATTTGCCGTAAATAAAGGCTTGGGGCAACGCGCCATAGGATGCTGCCAAAGCGTGAAATATTGTCAGGCAGTATCCAACGCTTACGCTGCGCTAATCCCTCATCTATCAGTGCTACCATCCACTCGGTACTACGAATGTTGCCAATCACTGAGCGCGGATGCTTAGCAATATCGCCATCATGACCGAGCGCATGGTTTTCGATAGGAGTATCCAAAAAGCTAGGATAAACCATCAAGATATGTATACCATCGCCGGCTAATTCTAAGCGCAATACTTCAAAGAACTGAGTCAATGCACTTTTGGCCGCACAATAAGCCGCGCGTCCGGGTACTGGCATCCAACCAGCCATTGAGCCGATACAGACGATCTGACCACGGGACTCTCGCAATAAAGGTAATGCTGCCATAGTTAACTCTACCGCACCTTGCCAGTCTACTGCCATCACTTTACGAAATACCGCTGGATCCGTCTGATGTGCTGGCGAGCGATGAGTGATACCAGCATTATTCACTAACAAGTCAAGACGTCCGAAGTGCTCACATGTTTGCTCAATTAACTGAGCAATGTCATCAGCTTTAGTAATGTCAGTTTTTATCGCCAGTACTCTATCAGTGTCGATAAACTCAGCGGCTCTAAGCGCCAAAGCCTCTGCATCAATATCGGCAAGCACTAAATGATGACCAGCCGCATACCAATGACGAGCCATCGCTAAGCCCAGTCCAGAGGCTGCTCCCGTAATCAAAGTGACTGTCATAAGCTATGCTTTCCATAAATAGGGTTGGTTTTTGAGCTAAGGTTTGCGTAGATCATTACACTCGACAAAGTAGTCAAAAGTTTCAGCTGAGGTTTTGGCAAGCTTATAGCCGAACTCTTCTTTTAAGCGCCGATTGGCAAGCACCGGACGATAACGTAAAAAATTAACTTGTTCTGGGCCAGTTGTCTTACCACTCCATTTCGCCACTTGCAATCCCGCTTTAACTAACCAAACGGGTAGGGTCAATAAGGGTTTATTAAGCTTTTCAGCAATTTGCTTCATAGTTAGTGCGCCATCACCAGCCATATTAAAGATGCCGGTTTTATCTTCTCGAATACCTATCTCCATCGCATTCATCACATCTTGATCCCAAATAAACACAAAAGGGGAGTCGCTACCTTTTAGCGCCAGAACACGCGGTGCCATAAATAAACTAGTAATTTGATTACGCGTATCAGCGCCTAATACTGTGCCGGGGCGAAAGATAAGCTGTTGCAACTGCGGATGCTGTTGACGAAAATCGGCAAGTAATTCCTCAATCTGTCTTTTATGGTCTGAATAGGCAAACTCCATATTACCACGCAGCTCATCTTGCTCATCGATCCAAGCGGGACTGTCTGCATGATAACCATAAGCCGCTCCTGAGCTAGTAACCGTTAAATGGTTAACTCCCGCTTCTACGCAGCAGTGCAAAACATTACGCGTACCGTTGACATCGATATCAAAATCTCGGTCTCGATCTTTCGAGGCTTGCAGAATAGAGGCCAGATGCACCACATGAGTAATTTGCTCATCGATTAATAGCTGGGCTAGCTTGGTATCGCGTATGTCCAGTATTTTTATAGCAAAATCCAAATTCTCGCGGCTGCAAATATCGGTGCCTATAACCGGATAGTGAGCGGCTAATCGATTGCCCAACTGATGACCAATATAGCCTGCTGCGCCAGTGATAAGGATGCGTTTAGTCATAAGGCCTCCGTGCCCAGATTTGTGAAAGTGTCAGGCCTGATACTAGATGCCATACGCCCCAAAAGGCAGTAATCAGCATCATGCCGCCCGCCTGCGGGAAGAAGGTAAAAAGAATGACTAAGCCTAGTCCTGAGTTTTGAATACCGACTTCCATAGTGACCGCACGGCGATCAGCGACTGGTAACTTTAGCGCTCGACCCATGCCATAACCGAGCGACAGTGCCAATAAATTATGAGCGACTACTAACCAAAAAAAGCTATTAAAACGTTCGATAAATAAGGCAAAGTTATTGGAGAAGGCGATAGCGACAAAGGCAAGAAACACTAATAATGAAACGATGCGTAACGGCTTTTCACTACGAGCAACTAACTTGGGAAATTTGCGACCGGTCAACATGCCAAGTACTAGAGGCAAAGCGAGCACTAATAGTACCAATAATAAAATACTAGTAGGTTCAATAGTGATCTGAGTTAAGTATTCGCGCGTATGCGGATTGAGCCAACCATAAAAAGCAAAGTTCAACGGCGTTAATACCGTAGCTGCCAAGCTCGATACTGCGGTCATGCTGACAGAGACCGCGACATTACCGCGTGCCAGCCAAGTCATGATGTTAGAGAAACTACCACCCGGACAGGAGGCTACTAATATCATTCCCAAAGCTAATTCGGGTTCGATGTTTAAAGCCCAAGTAAATAGACAGGTGGCTAACGGTAATAATAGAAATTGAGCAAATAACCCTGCCAAAGGAGCGACAGGATAGAGCATAATACGTTTGAAATCTTCAACACGTAAGCTCAACGAAACACCGAACATCATCAAAGCCAAAATAGCGTTGAGCATAATTAAGCTGGCAGGATTAAAGACTATCGGTAACGCGCCGCTCATGGTGAAATGTCCGTCTGACGCTGTTTTCGCTTGAGTATTTTATTAGTAAGATTTTTGAATTTTGAGTTTTTTATCCAAAAGCCTTTGTTTTGAGGCTCTGAGTTATTTTCATCAGTTTGCAATTCAGCGATGTGGGTAGCGAGAGTAGTTAGATACTCATCTTTATTAACGTAATAGGCCATTCTTGCCAACTTGATATAGTCGTAACCGCCATCAAGGGTCACGGCGCTACGCTCACTTTTTATCTCATCAAAACGATCTGCTGCGGCACTATTTTGCTGGCGCTGTTTGATATATAGGGCAACTAGCCGCGCTTGTTGATTACGACCTTCCCAACCGAGACCCGCGGCTTCAACCATACCCATCATAAATAAATTATCATAATTTGGGTGAAAGACATTCATATAGAGTTGCGGCGCGTCTTGTTCGATAGGCCAATTAAGGTACTTGCGCTCGATAAAGGGATAGTCGAGTAAATAGCCAGTAGCCATCAGGATTAAATCGTAGTCACCACTTTCACCATTATTAAAGATCACCGTATGGCCTGCAATTTGGCGAATATCTCGGCGCGGTTTTATATCGCCATGACCTAAATGATGCAGCACTAGCGAGTTGATAACCGGATGGGACTCGTACATTCGATAATCAGGGTCTGGTAAGCCATAATCGGAGGGCTTGCCAACGATCATACTAATCATGGCGGCATCTATGCGCTGTTTGGCTTGCCGAGGCAACTTGAGCTTGCCACCCAAAGTATCGATAGGACGACCTTTGATAAACTTTGGTAAGAAATAATAGCCACGTCTTAAGCTGATATCTACTGACTTGGCATGATGAACGGCATCTACCGCAATGTCTGCGCCTGAATTACCACAGCCGACGATGAGCACACGTTTATCCTTGAATATATTAGGGTTGCGATACTCGGAGGAGTGCATAAGCCTACCGGCAAAATCGCCTGGTAAGGTTGGCATATTCGGCTTGTGCAAAGTGCCGTTAGCAATCAGTACTCCGTCAAATAATCGAGACTGCTGTACGCCTGCACATTCGCTGATTAAGCGCCAGCTATCGCCTTCAGGCTCAAGGCTAATGACTCGAGTAGAAAACTCATAATGAGATTTTAGGTTGAATTGATCGGCGAAGTCTTGGAAGTATTGACGCAGCTCACTATGGTGTGGATAGCTAGCAACAGAGTCAGCCATCGGAAACGCTGTGAACTCAGTCATATGTTTGGAAGAGATTAGATGAGCCGTTTGGTACATTGTGCTATGCGGATTATCAATATCCCATAAGCCGCCAACATCACTGTGCCCCTCAAAACCAACAAAATCTATATTCTGTTGTTGCAGATTACGTGCGGTGGCTAGACCCATTGGACCGGCACCAATGACAGCATACATAGCAGCTCCTTTGATCGTATCTTGATATCGCGCCCTTCCTAATTGGGCATGACTCTTATACTAGTCTAAGTCACTAGCTCATTCAATCACTATGCTAAGGTTGTCGTAAATATTGCTACGTAATAGGTAGTATAATCTCTACTACTAGCCCAAGCTTATTATCCTGACGGTTATAGGCACGAATCTGACCATGATGCGCGGTTATTACCGCATGAACAATTGCTAGGCCTAATCCATAGCCACCCGTTTGCCGATCACGAGCCGAGTCAAGTCTGACGAAAGGCTGAAAGATACGTTGCAAATCCTGTTCAGCCACACCGCCACCTTCATCGGTAATGCTAATTTGTAGAGCATAGTCGTTGTTTACAGCAGATTTGTTTACTATGGAATAATTCTCATTATTTAGCTCAACTTTAGTGACTTCAGCGCTAACATTGCCATGAACAGGCGTATGTATAAAGGCATTACGAATCACATTCTCAAGCGCACTATATAGCTGCTCAGGATTACCGAGTACCATAAATGCTTTGTTATTTCTAGGGGGTTGCCAATGCCAGTGCAGCTGTTTATGCTGAAATTCAAAACAGACATCTTGACCGATCTCACTAATAATATCGGTGAGGTTTAGCGCCTGCTTTTCTGAATCATCACTGCTATATTGCTGCATTTGTAAAGACTGAATATGGATAATTTGTTCGATTAGCTCGTTCATGCGTGCCGACTCTTTATCGATACGATCGAGATAACGCTTAGCACTGGGCGCAAAATCGCGAGTCAGCTCGGTAGCTACTTCAAGACGGGCAAGTGGTGAGCGCAGCTCGTGTGAGATATCACTAAGCATCTGCTTGCGTGCCAGCTCACTATCCGCTAGGCGAGTGGCCAATTGAGCGACATCTTTTGCTAATAAGCCAAGCTCATCAGCGCCAAGTTTATTAATGGCAGGATTGACTTGGTAATTTCCTTCTATCAGTTGGCGTACTGTGTGCTGTACATGGCGCATACGGCTAATCAGCGTACGGCTAAGCCAAAAGCAGACTAAGGTACTAAATAAAATAATCAGTATAAGGCGCACCATAAAATGGCCACGTTGCAGCTCAACGACTTCACTAAAAGGCAAGTTAGGACGTATCTGAATAATAACCAGCTGACCATCTGGTAAGGTAATAGTGGCATTCGCTATCTCAAAACGCTCATTATTACCTAGTAATGCCTCTTGCGTTGCCTCTCTTGGACGGCTCATGGTCATGGGCAGTCCAAAAGGCGCAGCAGAATTAGGCTGCGAGCGTCCTCTACGATGCTGCATTTGATTATACCTAGGAAAAATCAGCGCTCCTTGTTCATCATAGAGGCTGATCTGATGCATAAAACGTCGGTCTTCTTGGTATAGCTGTCTAACTTTGGCTATTTCACCTGCTTCTAAAGCGGCTATTATTAGCTCGCGTTTCGCTAATATACGCTCGATTTGCACTTCCATTCGAGCATTTAACGCACGCTCAGTGAGCCAACGCTCGACTAAAATAGAAGAGATGGCGGTAAATAAAATCGTTAACAACAGGCTTAAAAACAAGCGCCAAAATAGCGTCAAACGATTCTCAAACAGCGGTTTTTTTATCATGGTTTTATCATTCGTCAGAGTATCATTACCAACAGTTTCATTATTAACAGCAGCATTAGAGAGCAAGTATCCATTAAATCACTAGCTGATAGCCTTTGCCACGAACGGCTTTGATCGGCTCATCATGAAAAGGTTGTAGTTTTTTGCGTAGGCGCGAGACATGCACATCTAAACTACGATCAAAAGGCTGTAACTCACGCTGCAATACTTGCTCTGATAGCCAATCTTTACTGACCACTTCGCCCTTTTGCCTGAGTAGTGCCAGCAATAAATCAAACTCAGTACCGGTGACTTGTAATTCTGTACCGTCTACGGTGCAAAGGCGTTGGTTTTGATCTAGCTGCAAGCGACTCTCGGGCAGGGTTGTTTGCTCAGACGGAGCACTCATAGCGCCTTGAGTGCGTTTGATCACCGCATTGATTCGTGCGAGCAATTCACGCGGATTACAAGGCTTGGTAATATAGTCGTCCGCGCCAAGCTCTAGGCCGATAATACGATCAATCTCTTCGCCTTTTGCAGTCAGCATAATGACTGGTATATTGCTAATAGCAGGCAATTGGCGCAAGACACTGAGACCATCCATTTTTGGCATCATAATATCTAGAACCAATAAGTCGTAATGATGACTTTTTTTAGAGTCATTAGTGAAAGTGTCAGTCATCGTTTGCAAGCGCTCAATGACTGCCTGTCCATCGTGAACGCAATCGCAGTCAACGCCGTGATTCTGCAAATACTCCTGCAATAATTGCGTCAGCTCTTCATCATCATCGCCTAATAGTATTTTTGCCATGCCTGTTTCCTTTTGCTTTATGCATTTCATTATCGTTTTTATTATAAGTATTATGGGTCAAAGCGTTAATCATAAAGTAAAAACGTTACCTTTCTTAATGTTTCATAAAGGTTTGTAACCTTGTACTGTCGTATGATGTGTCCTATCAGTAAGCTTAAATAAAACAACTCAAGGATAGCATAATGAAAAAATTAGTAATGGCTTCAGTGGTGGCACTCTCGAGCGTATTTGCAGTAACGGCTTGTACTAGCGTTGGTGCTAATACCGAGACGCCAGCCTCGACATCAATGCAAAAGCACCATAAAGGTGGCATGAAACAGGACGGTATGAAGGGAGCGTTTTCACAGCTCAATTTGACTGCTACGCAAAAAGCGCAAATGCAAGCCATTAGACAGAACAGTCGTACTGAAAGGCTGCAGACTCGTGAAGCTATGGAAGCGGTGTTGACGGCTGAGCAGCGTAAACAGTTGGCCGATATGAAAGCGCAAAGACAGGCCAAAGGTCATCATGGCATGCACAAAAGAGGAAGCCATAATATGGGCAAGCAAAGCCCATTGTCACAGCTCAATCTGACAGCTACTCAGCAAGCTCAGATCGAAGCAATTCATAAAGATAGCAATATTAGTAGCAATCGTTTGCAAAGACAGCAAGCGGTAATGGCAGTATTGACCCCTGAGCAACGTACACAACTTGAAGCTTTGAAGTCGCAAA
>CBETCF010000104.1:0-7824 GCA_965534785.1 uncultured Psychrobacter sp. | reverse complement strand
TTTTACTTAAAGATAAGATTAAATTATCGGTCTAAACCATTAATAGCTTATCAGCTTAAAGTTGATAGCAAAAGGCAGATTACTTATCGTAGTCTGCCTTTTTTTAATAGGAAGATTTGTGAACTTCGTAGGATGCGTTCCACGCACCCTACTACTAACTTAAATTCTAACGCAATAAAGTCTCAACCCCATTACTACTAGCCTTTAATAGAACATCGGCTTGATTAGCCGCAAAAATACCATTGCAGACTACGCCAACGATGTTATTGAGTTGCTGTTCAAGCTTGATAGGCTCGCTGACATCTAAGTCATAAGTATCCAAAATAACATTGCCATAATCAGTAACGAAATCTTCACGATAGACAGGCTCAGCGCCCAATTGCGCCAGCTGACGTGCTACATAAGAACGCGCTTGTGGTAACACTTCAATCGGTACTGGAAACTCGCGACCTAATATTTCTACTATCTTGCTCTCGTCGACCATACAGATAAACTTATTTGAGGCCGCAGCGACTATCTTCTCACGAGTAAGCGCGCCACCGCCGCCTTTGATTAGTTGCAGATGCGCGTTAACTTCATCAGCGCCATCAATATAAACGTCTAAAGTACCAGCAAAGTTCAAATCCACCACATCGATACCAAGTGCTTTAAGTTTATCTTCAGTCACTTGCGAGCTAGCAACCGCACCAGCCAAACGAAACTTAGGCAATAATTCAATTAAACAATTGACGGTACTACCTGTACCCACACCCAAGATCATATCGTCTTCAATATACTGCAGGGCAGCTTGGGCGGCGGCTTGCTTTTGTGCGTGTTGATCGCTCATGGTAAATCCTTGGGAAAATAAATTATCATTTTAAAACGGTAGAAGGCGCGCATATTATAACTGATAACCGTTGTTAACGTCAGCTGCTAAGCAATTCTAGATAATACCTGCACTATTGAGGTCAGCATTTGCTAAACGAAATCAACGTTCGCTTATCAATAAAAGCTCAACGGCTGCTTAAAGGTCATAAAAAATGCAATTGTGTCTTGCAAGATAGTTAAAATCAGCATAGGCTAATCTATTTAATTTTTTTGTCTTTGTTGATTACTTTTAACTGTCTTTTAGGAAACACTATGCTGTCACACTGGGTACGAGCCATTTTGCAAGCCACCGTTTATGACGTTGCTATTCAAACACCACTTGAAGCGGCTCCTAAGCTGACCCAGCGCTTTGGCAATGACATTCGCTTTAAGCGTGAAGACTTACAACCAGTCAAGTCCTTCAAATTACGTGGTGCCTATAACCGTATTAGCCAATTGACTGATGAGCAAAAAGCGCGTGGTGTAATCTGCGCCTCAGCCGGTAATCATGCGCAGGGTGTCGCCTATTCAGCGCGTAAGCTTGAGCTAAATAATATTATCGTTATGCCTACTACCACCCCAGATATTAAGGTAGATGCAGTTAAAGCTTTAGGTGGTAATGTCGATTTGCACGGTGATAGCTTCGATGAAGCCAACCGTTATGCGATCAATCGTGCTGAGTCTGAGGGCTTAACCTTTATACCGCCTTACGATGATGAGCTAGTTATCGCCGGTCAAGGGACTATCGGCCTTGAGCTGACCCAGCAATGGCGCAATATGGATTATGTTTTCGTTGCAGTAGGCGGTGGCGGTCTGATCTCAGGGGTCGCAGCATTTTTAGGGGAAGTAGCCCCGCACGTCAAAGTAATCGCCGTCGAAGCCGATCAATCCGCTTGTCTAAAAGCGGCTCTTGAAGCTGGCGAACGCGTTAAACTTGAGCAAGTAGGCTTATTCGTTGATGGCGTGGCGGTTGCGCAAATTGGCGAGTTACCGTTTGAGGTGGTACGTACCCAAAAAAGCGATGGTTCAGGACCGGTCGTCGAGCCAGAAGTCATCACTTGTACTAATGATGAAGTTTGCGCCGCGGTCAAAGATGTCTTTGAAGAGAATCGCAGCATTGTCGAACCTGCAGGCGCTTTATCTATAGCTGGCATGAAAAAATACATCCAAGCTCATAACTTGCAGGGTAAAAACTGTGTCGGCATCGTTTGCGGCGCTAACATGAACTTTGATCGTCTGCGTTATATCGCTGAGCGTACTGAGATTGGTGAGAAAAAAGAAGCTATCTTTGCGGTAACTATTCCTGAGCAAACTGGGGCTTTCTTAAACTTCTGCCGTAGCCTACAGGGCCGTAATATCACTGAATTCAATTATCGCGCGGACAATCAGCTCTCGCCTGACTCTATGGAGCCTGCTTCTATCTTTGTCGGTATTGCGCTAAAAGAAGGCGATAAAGAGCGCGAAACAATTAGCAAACAGTTGGCGGCTGATGGTTACGTCGCTCATGACTTAACCGATGATGATATTGCCAAATCGCACATTCGTCACTTAATTGGCGGTCATGCCCATGTCAAAAACGAGCAGTTATTGACGGTGAAATTCCCTGAACGTCCCGGTGCTTTGCTTACTTTCTTAGAGAAATTAGGCGATGACTTTAATATTACCCTCTTCCACTATCGTAATCATGGCGCCGCTGAAGGTCGAGTATTAGTAGGGCTACAAGCATCGATAAGCAACTCACGTCAGTTGCAAGATGCGCTGCTCGATATTGGCTATAACTGCACCATGCTCAACGACAATATTGGTTATCAGCTATTTTTGAAATAGTTGGGTTTCAATTGGCCATTTCGAATAAAGTTATCTGAAATTTTGAGCCCTCAATTAGCTTCTATAAGAGCTAATTGAGGGTTAACAGCATCTATAGAATAAGTTTCTGTAAGCAAGTTGATATGAGTAGCCATGAAACAAGTTATTATGATAGTAGTGGCATTATTAGTCGCTTTTTTCGCCTATATTTATTTACAACCGAAACTCTCTTCTAATGATGCTGTTAATATCACTGCGACTGATAATATTGGCAATATAGTTTTTAGTGATGAAGAGCTTGCCAATATACCGCCAACTTATAATGAGTCAAATGAGTCAGTAGCGTTTACGAATTCAGAAGCCGTCGTTTCCACTACGCCAACTCAAGCTTTTGTATGTGACGGAAGAAAGCACTGCTCACAAATGAGGTCTTGCGCAGAAGCCACTTACTTTAGCAATAATTGTCCTGGTACTAAGATGGATGGTAATAACGATGGTGTTCCTTGTGAGCAGCAGTGGTGTAATTAATGCTATAGCACTATAGATGAACAATCTTTTTCTTTATGGCCTAGCGCTCTTTTAATTACTAAATAAATCACCATTTATGTCCTAGTATATTGATATTAATGAGGTTTTGATGAGTAAACACAATAAAAATCATAATCAGCCCAGTCACAGTCAACCTGAAGCTGTGCGTATGCGTATTGATAAATGGCTATGGGCAGCGCGCTTTTATCGTACCCGTAATCTAGCTAAAGAGGCTATTGAGAGCGGACGCGTGCATTATGCCGGTAGCCGTGTCAAAACCAGTAAAGAGATTGCTGTTGGCGATGAGCTCCAGATTCGTCAGGGTTCCGCGACGGCGATGACTGAGAAGACGGTCATTGTGGAAGCTTTAAGCGTTCAACGGGGCAATGCTAGTGCTGCACAAGTTCTATATTCAGAGACCGAGGAAAGTATTGAGCGCCGTGCCTATTATGCTGAGCAGCGTAAACTATCAAATCTAGCTCGTCCGGATAATAAGCCTAATAAAAAGGAGCGCCGCGATTTACAACGCTTTAGAAATAATCAAGATTAGAGATTTTTTCCTATAAAAGCTTAAGCTTTTAAACTCTGATTTAACCATCTCTTAGTTTATAGCGTTCCTTGCCTTTACTACTATTTATCGTTACGCTAGTGGCTATTTTGTTGCGAGTTATTCACTCTTAAATACTTTTATTCTTTAGTTAAGATAAGCGCTAGATATACCGCTCTACATAGCTTATGTTATGTAACTTTTATTCTATAAAAGAATTGCTTATAAAAAGGTCACCTCATGCCAATTAAAGCTTCTGCACCCTCCTCTGTACTATTAGTTTGTTTAGGTAATATTTGCCGCTCACCCACAGCCGAAGAGATCTTTCGTCAGCAAGCTGCTATCGCTGGTTTGGCTATGAAAATAGATTCAGCAGGTACTGGCGACTGGCATATAGGGCATGCGCCTGACGTACGCGCTCAACGCCACGCTAAGTCCAACGGTTACAATATTAGTAAATTAGTAGCACGCCAAGTGGCCGCTGAGGACTTTCATAAGTTTGATTTGATCTTAGCTATGGATGCACAAAATTTAGCCGACTTGCAACAGATAAAAGACGGTATAACCGAGTCAACGGATAAGCTCGCTAAATTAGCCTTATTCAGTGAAGAAGATCCTACTTATGGCGGCGATGATGTACCTGACCCTTATCAAGGCGAAAGCGAAGCTTTTGAAGAAGTGATTGAACGGATTGAGTCTAGTACGCAAGCTTGGATAGAGAGTTGGAAGACTAACTAGTCATTTGAATAAATAAATAGATAGAAAATAGATGCTTTTTTATACTAAATGATTTTAAACGAGCTATTTAAACGTTTTTATCCTTTATAATACCTTGCTATTTGCTGATTATTGCTCAAACTCATATATTAATAGCTACTATGTTTTGATGGCGCATCCTCATTGTTAATTTTCAGCCAGACAGGCTTATTTATGACCCTAGCTTCGCCAATTAACCTAACGTCTTCTGATACTTATTTATGTGATTTATCACACGATTTGTCGCATGCCAATACTATGGCGCTTGCCTGTATGGCAGAAAAGGCGGTGACCTTAAAAAATGAGGCGCAGCTAGATGCTTTTATGGCTGAGTATAATAAACAAGACGAAAACCCATTGCCTTTATTTGTGTTGTCAGGCGGCAGTAATGTATTGCTACCCTCTCAGCTCAGCGCTACCGTCCTGCGTCCCTTTATGCGCGGTATTGAGATAACAAATCAGACCGCAGATCACATCGATATCGAAGTGATGGCTGGTGAAAACTGGCACGATTTAGTGAGCTATACGGTCAATCAAGGCTGGTATGGTTTAGAGAATTTAGCGCTGATTCCAGGTTTAACGGGTGCCGCTCCAGTACAGAATATTGGTGCTTATGGAGTGCAATTAGACGATAGCTTGCAATCGGTTAGAGCTTATCATTTGCCTACGCAAACTTGGCACGAATTATCGAAAGAGGATTGCGAATTTGGCTACCGTGACAGTCTCTTTAAACGTCAGCCAAACACTTGGCTTATCAGCCGAGTTCGCTTGCGTTTGCACAACGATCAGACGCAGATATCGGCTAATTATGGCGATGTCCAAGCCGTATCACAGAATTATGCGTCACAACATCAGCGCACTAAACCAAATCCTCATGACGTCATGCAAGCTATCATTGCTATTCGTCAGCAAAAAATTCCTGATCCCAATAAACTACCTAATTGCGGTAGTTTCTTTCAGAATCCTATTATTGATAATCAGCAATTTCTGGCGCTACAAGCCAGCTATCCTAATATCGTCGGCTACCCAATGCCAGAGCAAAAAACCAAAGTTGCTGCCGGTTGGTTGATTGAGCATGCTGGCCTAAAAGGTGTGGGCATAGCGCCAATTATTACTCACCAGCAGCAGGCTCTAGTACTAACCAATCATGCGCCCTATCAAGCCAAGCAAGTCGATGTAGCAGCGGCGCAAAACTACATTAGTCACTGTGTCTATGATAAATTCGCTATTATGCTAACTCGAGAGCCTATTTGGGTAAATACAAATGGCACTCTCGGATCGGGTACCTATGAGGACTAAACGACCCTTATCAAAACGTTTGTGGCGTTATTATCTGCGCTCAGCTGAGCGTATGGTCAAAGTTTTTCGTATTATTAACATCACTTTTTTGATTGGCTCAACCTCTGTTGTTTTATTACTAATTAGCTTATTTACTCCATTATTTTCACAAGCCGTCGTCTATGTGCTGGCTCTTCTACCTCTCCCTTCTATGCCCCCATCAGCTATGAGCTCGCCGCCTACCGCTTACGTGTTACTTGGTGGTGGTTTAACCAATGATAACAATAATCAAATCATCCTTAATGGCTATAGCCTCAATCGTGCACGAACTGTGGCTACCGCTTATCACGATTTGCCTCTACCTATCGTTATTAGCGGTGCTGAAGCTCCTTGGCTTGGTCAATGGCTAATTGAGCATGGTATCGACGGTCTGATTAGCGAGAATGCAAGTATGAATACTTGTGAGAACGCACGCTTTACCGCTAAGCGCATACCCTTAAATCATGTTTATCTGATTACCGATAGCTACCATATGGCGCGAGCGCGAAGACAATTTGCTTTAAATGGTATTAACAGTACCGCTCTCAATGCGCCTTTGCCTGTTAGACGGGATTGGATGGAACCGGCACAGAACTTGACGCATTCAAGACGGGCGGTGTATGAGATTGCAGCGTATTTGCGTGATGTTATCCGTCCACAGAACAACTGCCGCCAAGCCAAAGAGGTTACTACGGAACAACTACTAACCCCGAGAGGCAATGCGGTAAAAACCTTTAACTAAGCCAAAATAAGATAATATAAACACACTTAGGCTAAAGGTCTTTATGTAAAGTCATCCAGCGACTTATAGGCAAATATTTTATACGCTGTGAGACAACCCTTATTATATATTTAAGTAGAGTGTTTAATCTATCGGCAATAAGCGTATAATAGAGTGATGTTTTATAAAGACTGCCACTTAGAGGTTTATTATGCTCAGTATATTTTTATTAATCCCATTGAGTCTAATGTTATTTGTGGTGGCCATTTGGGCAGTACGCTATGCGGTCAAATCCAATCAGTTTGAGGATTTAGACAATGCCTCTCAGCGTATCATTTTAGAAGACCGTCAAGAACGTCGTCAAACCATCCAAGCTCATGAAGGCTCTGCGGATAATAAAACTGCCCCTCCTGCGACTTCTACTGACATTGATAGCAATGTTGATATCGAGGCAAATCTTAAAGACTAGCACTCCAAATAATAACTTCCAGACTCAGTCATCTCACTTTGTAATAGGAAACACTCCCTATGACCACCGCTTTAATCGTTGCCGCATTTTTTATGGGGTTTTTGGGTTCTCCACATTGTCTAGGAATGTGTGGAGGCTTAGTTGCCGCTTTCAGTCTATCAATGAAAGATGTCAGCCCAACTAAGCGTCGCGCCTTGATTGCCACTTATCATTTTGGCCGTTTGACTAGCTATGCAATGTTAGGTTTGGCTGCCGGATTGATTGGTACCACAGTACTAGAGCCGTTAATGAAAGGTAATAGTACACCGCGCATTCTCTTGGGCTTGGTACTGGTATTCGTAGGCGTTACTATGCTTGGTGCGCCATTTTTGAGCAAGCTTGAACGTGTAGGGATGCGTTTTTGGCAATTTTTAAGTCCTATACGCCAAAAAGTATTTCCGCTTAATACCTATCCGCGTGCATTGGCAGCCGGTTTATTGTGGGGATACTTACCTTGTGGTTTAGTCTATGGTGCGCTACTAATCGCCGTGGTAGCTCATGACCCGTTAAGTGGCGCCGCCTTAATGTTTGTATTCGGTTTAGGGACGGTGCCTATGTTGGTTGCCACTCACGAAACGGTAGGTTGGCTACGTAATCAAATCGGACGCTTACGTTTACGGCAACTAAACGGTGCTATTATGGTATTGTCAGGTTTGGCAGTCGTTTTTATTCCTATAGCGATGAAGAGCATGCATGGTGGTGGTCATAGTGATATGCAAATGGATCATGGCAGCCCTACTTCAATGACTGCTGATGCTGATAATAGCCATCAAGATATGAGTGAGACGGATCATA
>CBETCF010000103.1:0-7882 GCA_965534785.1 uncultured Psychrobacter sp. | reverse complement strand
AAAAAAGGCTTGACCTATTTTTTATCTTTGCTAGAATACGCCCCACTTAGCAACAACTCATTAGCTTAATGAGTAAGCGTTAAGCTCGTTGTGAGATCATTTAATTCTCATAGCTTATTCCTCAATAGCTCAGTTGGTAGAGCGTCGGACTGTTAATCCGTGTGTCCCTGGTTCGAGCCCAGGTTGAGGAGCCAAATTTTAGCTCACTAGTTGTCTAGCTGTCCTTTGCAGCATAAATCATCTAGTCAGCCGCGTTACTTTGAATCAGTGATTCAATTATGGCATTTGCCAAAACCCTCATCTTTATGGTGAGGGTTTTTTTATGGCCACTACGCTAGGGTTTATGCCTTTCAAACCTATTGCAAAATATTTTATGAAATTTTAGCTTTATTGCGTTAATAAGGTTGACAGCCTATAACTACTTGGCTAAAATGTGCCTCACATAACGCGAACTGCTTCATTAGTTCAACCGTTATAACCTTTTATTCCTCAATAGCTCAGTTGGTAGAGCGTCGGACTGTTAATCCGTGTGTCCCTGGTTCGAGCCCAGGTTGAGGAGCCATATTGAATAAATTAGCCTTCATCATGATTTGATGGGGGCTTTTTTATGGACGCTATTTTTATAGCTTTGGTATTTTTTTAGACCATTTTATTGTATTGTAATAGAAACAGCATAGTTATAAGCTTAGCGTGGTTTAACAAGCTTTTTTTGGTTAGACACTACGACTACTACATAATAGTGGTTTAAATGGTAGAATTAGCTAACTCTCTTGTTTTATTGATATTTTTATTTCTATTCACTAAAAGTAATGGTCTATTATGATACCTGTACACATAAAAAATAAGTTCTCTGATCATCCACAAAAGATCATGCGTCCGATTAGTATTCGTCTCTCTGAGGAGATGATTGGGCTATTGCAGTCCACCTCCTCAGAGCTTGGCTTTAAACGCATTCAAGGGCTCATCCGCTTGTATATACGCCAAGGACTAGATCGCGACCATCAAGATTATACTTTAGCGCATGATGAGGTGTTTATTGAGACCTTACGCAAGCGCGGTGTCAGTCAGCGTATCATCGATGAAGCTATCGTGGTGACTCATAATAATAACATCACTCATCCGTTATCTGAGCTACAAGAAAACGACTAACAGTAGCTGTTGCTGCTAGTCTCATATTTAGAGATTACTAAGCAAAAAACACTCAAAGTTATCAAAAAAGCTAAGCTCACTTAATAGTGCTTAGCTTTTTTTATATCAAATTGTTTTAACTTTTAAAAATAATCAAACGCAAGGATAGTATAAACAGGGTATATTAAAGCTAGATCCATAAAACCAAGCGTTCATCGCTAATTCTAAAAATAACTATAAGCGTTGATGAGGAGAGAAATAATGAAAATGTCAGAAAAGCGCTTGACGACAGTTTTACTCTTGACGGTATCGTTAGCTTTCATACCTGCTATTAACGGCTGCTCAATGCCGCAAAAAGACCCTACCAAACAAACCATTCCTACTGATTCTGATCAGTGGCAAAAAAAGCTAGGCAAAACTTTTGAGCAATTATCCGAAAGCGATAGACAGCTACTGAGTCGCTACATGCTAAGAATGAAGCTTAGTGGTGCTTATGAGTCCGGCGCTATGCCTCGTACTACTATCAAAAAAGCCTTATTACAACAGCAAGAATACGAGCGCTTGCACCCCAATAATCCGACTGGCGTAAAAAGCCCTGTGGTCGCTAGCAACCAGCGCAGCGGTGTCAATGCACAGACTTACCCTGTAGCATTATTGCCAGTCAAAACTAGCGATGATGATAGCTTAAATCAGGTCAAGCTACAGTTTATGCTCTCTAATCATGGCGATGTGCCGATTAAGAGTTTTAAAGGCTCACTGTTAATGAGAGATGCTAAGCTAAAACAAGGTAAAGGCTTCAATGTACCCTTGACTCAATTCAAAGCGCCTATTGAGCCTGAGCAATCGGGTAAGATAATTATTGAGAGTAGCATAGAAGATATCAATGTCATGCGTGCCATTAGAAATGCGCAAGACGTCACTATTGAGATTGATGAAGCGGTATTGACGCTTACTGATGGACAGCGAATTGAGTTCGATAAGATAGTAAGGAAATAATCAATAAATTCAACATATAAAAAAGCCCCCAATCCGTTAAGATTGAGGGCTTTGTTGTTCTTATAGAACATATTTGGCGGAGACGGAGAGATTCGAACTCTCGAAGGGCTATGAACCCTTGTCGGTTTTCAAGACCGGTGCATTCAACCGCTCTGCCACGTCTCCATAGGTGGGCTATTATAGCTACCTGAAATAAAAATGCAATAGCTAAACTAAAAAAAGTTAGATTATTTTAACTATAAGCGTTTTTTGCGAGCGCTGACGTTGGTCGCGGCCAGATGCAAGCACATATCTAGCAATCTATTGGCATAGCCCCATTCATTATCATACCAAGCAAATACTTTGTATTGATTGCCCACTTGCATCAATTGCTGACCATCAATGATCAGCGACTCAGGCTGATGAATAAAATCACTCGACACTAGCGGCTCATCAGTATAAGCCATGATGCCTGCCAGCTTCTCTTGGCTAGCAGCCTTTAGCGTCGCTCGTATCGCTTCAACGCTGACTTGCTCACTATCAAACACAAAGGTGACATCAATGGCTGCCACATCGATAGTTGGCACTCGTATGGAGTGACCATTAATCTTGCCGATCATCGAAGGCAGCACGCGCTCAGTAGCAGCAATACTGCTAGAGGTAGTGGGAATAATATTATGTCCTGAAGCACGCGCCCGTCTAAGATCTCGATGGGCTTGATCGAGTACTGTCTGATCGGCAGTGACCGCATGAATCTCAGTCATCATCGCTGAACTGACGCCAAAAGCGCTGTCTAAAGTGGCGATCAAAGGGACCAGCGCTTGGGTAGTACAAGAGACGCTAGAAATAATAGGTAAATCTTGCGTCAGCTCATCGCTATTAACACCCATCACAATACAAGCTTCAACATCATCAAAGGGAGCCGCGCCAATGATAACTTGCTGTGCTCCTGCCTCAATATGTCGATAGGCTTGCTCATAAGAGCGAAAATGACCGGTACACTCTAGTACCACATCGATATTTAGTTCTTGCCAAGGCAAGCTCTTTGGATCGGCTCTTGATAATAGACGAACACAATAAGTTTGATTGTTTTTAGTCAAACACAGCTGAATATCAGATTTTGCGCTAGCAGAAGGCTTTTGCTGCTGATCGGTTATACCATCTTGAACGATTTCAGCGCTGATACCTAAACGACTCAAACGCCCATGAGTGCTATCAAACTTTAATAAATGTAATAAGGTTTCAGCGGGCGCTAAATCATTGATAGCTACCACATGAATCGAGCGTCCAAGCACCTCAAAGCGCTCAAGCAGTGCTCGCAATACATTACGACCTATACGCCCAAAGCCATTAATAGCGATGCGCAGAGGCTGAGTATGCTCCCCTATCGGACGCATAGCTGAGTAAGTAGAGTCATCATTTATCGGTTTATAAGTAGCATTGGCAAAATCTGACATAACAAGATATCACTGTAATAGAAGGGAGAAGCTTAATAAATAAAAGCAGCTGTGTAACAGACCCTAGCAAAAAGGATGCTAGAAAGTCATTTTTGTACAAAGTTATTTCTGCATAAAGGTATTAGGGCGTAATAAAAATAAGTGCTAGACGAATAGTGTTGTAGTCGACTACTTGCTTGAGCTGCTCATAGATAGGCTTGAGCTTAATACTACCATCATCATTGAAGTCATTAGGATTATTAGCCACTTTTATGGCGACATAAGCATTACCTACCGCAGTCATTATCTCGTCATCAGGACGCAGATGATCGCAGGCAAGGCTTGGATCTTGTGATTTAAGCTCACTGATATGACGCATTATAGTCGATTGAGCTAGCTCACGAGTTTGGGCAATCTCCATAATAGACAGGCTTTCTTCCAATAATACCTTAGTAGCAAGCAAAGTCGCTTCTGACTTATCAGCGACTTGATTGCCGAGTTTCTGCTTTTTGTCTTGCTGTGCTTTAGAGTGTTCTCGGCGTCTTTTTTGCAGGCTAGCATAAGCGTCAATTACTGATTGGCTGTTAGTTCCGCCGGACTTAAGCACAAACTTATCATGACTTTGCTGCATGCTTTTTTCATCAAGCATAGCATAGTTAGCTTCCGCTTCGGCAGAGAGCTCTAAGAAACGCTTGTCAGCACCGCGAGCCAAAGGATCTAACTGCAAGCTCATAGTATTCATACCCAGTAGCTTTAAGCCTGCTAGCGATTTGAGGCGTGATAAAGCCACATAGCCTTGGCCTAGCTCAAAAGTACGCGATAAATCAATTTCAGCCGCGTCCAAAGTCATACCTTGCGATTTATGAATAGTAATTGCCCAAGCTAAACACAACGGCACTTGTTCATAGCTAGCGAGTACATCGCCGGTCTCATCTTCGATAATCCATTCTTCCGGTTCAGCAATAACTTCGCGCCCTGAATTGAGTCTGACTACTGGCATTTTTTGGGCAGATGAGGGTTTTTCTTTGGCTTTGGCTTTGGCTTTGGCTTTTTTATTATTAGCTAATTTATCACTGTCATCTTGATCACTATCCTCATCTTCCAACGACATAACTTCATCAGCAGCCATATCTGCTTTGGCATCGTTTTTAGCTTTATCTTTCGATTTCTGATCATCAACTTTTACCGCGGCAAAGCCAATCAGCTCACCCATAGTGCCATTTGACACTCCAAGCTCATTATTATTTTTGATGAACATAACCTTAGCGCCAACCTTTAAGATTAAATCATCTTGCGTACGCACAGTTTTCTTTAGAGTATCAACTAGCTTGCCATCACCTTCAAAGGTTGCTTCAAAACGCTTCATCTCGCCTTTTAACTCTGCAAGCTCTTTATCATTTATTTTATTGACGTTGAGATTATGAGTATAAAGACGAGTGCGCTTGATATCGACATCTTGATCAAAGGTGTTTTCTAAAGCGGCAATAGCCTCAAAAGTAACTTCTTGCCGACGAACTTGGTTGAGAATATCATCCAAATCTAAACCACCATTGGCCTCTGCACTGACCTGCCTATGCTGCTCAGACAGATAACAAATACGGAACTTGGCATCGAGCCAAGCCTCTGACATAAAGGCAAACTTATCGCGATTGCTCTCCCCTTTACTACCAATAGGAGGAAGCTGAAAAAAGTCTCCCGCGACGACCACTTGGATACCGCCAAAAGGGGCTTCTTTTTTGCGGACATGTTTCAGCACTTCATTGACTAGATTAAGCTGCTTGGCATGCAGCATAGAGATCTCATCAATGATGAGTACTGCCGTCTCTTTGAGCCTATCTGCCAAAAATTGCTTACGCGCCAAATTACTCAAATCACGCTCTGATAGCTCATCCTTGATGCCAATACCTGACCAACTATGAATGGTAGTGCCGTTCATGTGCGTTGCCGCAATACCAGTACTAGCCGTCACCGCTACTGGCACTCGTCGAGCGCGTAAGTAATCGATATATTGATTGAGCGTATAGGTCTTCCCTGAACCTGCCGAGCCGGTCAAAAAGACGTTTTGACCTGTTTTTAGAATATCTAGAGCAGAAGATTGACGCATAAACCTGAACCAATTAAGAATATATGAGAGCCGCTCAGTAATCGAATAATAAATGATAGCGAGCCAACTATTGGGTAGCAATTATAACAGCTAGCTAAGCTTTGAAACCACTTAACACAATATCATTAGCAAACTAAAATTTATGTATCATCTAACTAATAATTATAAAAAGTTGCTATAAGTCTACTCAAAAGCTCAGTACGATAGAGGATAGCAATAGCTAAAATCAGGAAGATTCACTAACTATAAAAGGAAATTTTTATGCTATACGATACCCCTAATACTAAAAACAGCTCCGTACAATTTCGTGATAAATACGACAACTTTATCAATGGTGAGTGGACTCCACCCGTTGATGGTGAATACTTCGATAATCCTAGCCCCATCGATGGTAAAACTATTTGCCAAGTCGCTCGCTCAAAAGAAGCAGACATCGAAAAAGCGCTAGATGCTGCCCATGCAGCAAAAGATGCTTGGGGCAAAACCAGCGTCGCTGAACGCGCCAATCTATTATTAAAGATAGCGGATCAGATGGAAGCTAATTTAGAGGCTATCGCCATTGCTGAATGCTATGAGAATGGTAAAGCGGTACGCGAGACCTTAGCTGCTGATATTCCACTAGCTATTGATCACTTTCGCTACTTTGCCAGTGCAATTCGCGCCCAAGAAGGCGGCATTAGTCAAATCGATGATGATACCGTAGCTTACCACTTCCATGAGCCACTTGGTGTCGTCGGCCAAATTATCCCCTGGAACTTCCCAATCCTCATGGCAGTATGGAAACTTGCCCCTGCCCTTGCTGCTGGTAACTGCGTTGTACTCAAACCTGCTGAGCAAACCCCTGCCTCTATTTTATTCATGCTTGAGACCATTGGCATTGCTGATATCTTACCAAAAGGCGTCCTCAACGTAGTTAATGGTTTTGGTGTTGAAGCTGGTAAGCCGCTTGCCTCTAATCCGCGTATTAATAAAGTCGCCTTTACCGGCGAGACCACTACTGGTCGCCTTATCATGCAATACGCCAGTGAAAATATCATTCCAGTCACCCTAGAACTTGGCGGCAAAAGCCCTAATATCTTCTTCGCCGATATTATGGATGAAGATGACGATTTCTTGGACAAAGCGGTTGAAGGTCTAGTGATGTTTGCGCTCAATCAAGGTGAGGTCTGTACTTGCCCATCGCGCGCCCTCGTTCATGAGAGTATCTATGATGAATTTATCAAACGTTGTATCGAGCGCGTTAAAGCTATCAAGATGGGTAACCCATTAGATACTGATACCATGATTGGCGCACAAGCCAGCTCAGATCAGTTAGAGAAAATCCTATCTTATCTGGATATTGGCAAAAAAGAAGGAGCCAAAGTATTGGTCGGTGGCGAACAAGCTAAGCATGACGGCGACCTTGCAGATGGCTACTATGTGCAGCCGACTATCTTTGAAGGCACTAACGACATGCGGGTGTTCCAAGAAGAAATCTTTGGTCCAGTACTCGCAGTTACCACCTTTAAAGACGATGAAGAGGCCATGAGCATTGCCAATGACACTTTATATGGTTTGGGTGCTGGGGTATGGACTCGTAGCGTACATAAGGCTTACCGTTTCGGACGTGGCATCCAAGCAGGTCGCGTGTGGACCAACTGCTATCACGTCTATCCTTCGCATTCTGCATTCGGTGGCTACAAGCAATCGGGTATCGGCCGCGAAAACCATCTGATGATGCTTGATCACTATCAGCAAACCAAAAACATGCTGGTATCGTATAGTCCAAAAGCGATGGGCTTCTTTTAGTAGTGCCATATAGTTTTAGATAGAGTTCATCGTCTATTAGTCGTTATCAAGATGCAATCTATCGTAAGGTGGATTGCATTTTTACTTCTACAAAATGTATTTGTGAATAAATTAAGAATACTACTAATGAGGAAAGAGCTATGAAACTCGAAGCGACAGAATCCTGCGTTGCGTTAATTGAGCTATTAAAGTCCAAACACGGTGATTTGATGTTCCATCAATCTGGCGGCTGCTGCGATGGCAGCTCCCCAATGTGTTATCCGCTAGGCGAGTTTAAAGTTGGCGGTCAAGACGTACTCGTCGGTGAGTTGGCGGGTTGTCCGTTCTATATGGGTAAAGCCCAGTACAAGCTCTGGCAACATACTGACTTAACGATTGACGTCGTCGATGGACGCGGTGCGAGTTTCTCACTGGAAATACCTGAAGGCAAACGCTTTATTGTGCGCTCTGA
>CBETCF010000102.1:0-7896 GCA_965534785.1 uncultured Psychrobacter sp. | reverse complement strand
GTAATCATCTTATTACCCTTACCACGCGCTTGCTCTGGCAGGTCATCCAACGCAAAGATTAATAAGTAACCAGCATTAGTCACGACGGCAACGTGATCAGGGGTGGCTTTTATCACTTCACTACCATCGCTATTAGCTTGCGTATTAGCATCAATACGGGCTACGGGTAACAGCTTACTATCAGCAGCGAGATTAATGATTTTTTTACCGGCTTTTTGATTGCTATCGAGATTACCAATAGTATTGATAAAACCATAACCTGCTGAGCTGGCAAGAATGATACGTTGATCGTCCGCGCCTGTTAGTAGCTGCTCAAAGCTTGCGCCTGCTGGTGGTTTTAGGACGCTAGTCAGTGGATCGCCTTGTCCACGGGCAGAGGCTAGATTATGAGCATCGATACTATAGCTACGCCCTGTACTATCGAGAACGTAGATTCTTTCGTTAGACTTACCTCGCACATAAGCTTGATAGCTATCACCAGAACGATAGCTCATACCCTGGGCATCGACTTCGTGACCTTTGGCAGCTCTGATCCAGCCCGCTTTTGATAGGATCGCGGTGATTGGCTCGCTTGGTACTAGATCGGACTCTTTTAACGCTTGCGCTTCATCGCGCTCCATAATCGGCGACATACGCTCGTTGCCGTGCTCCTTCATGTCGGCGGTTAGCTCATCGATGATTAACTTAGTCAGACTCTCGGGATTATCTAGGTATTCTTGTAATGTTGCGCGCTCAGCCGCTAGCTCATCTTGCTCACTACGTAGCTCAATCTCTTCAAGTCTAGCTAATTGACGCAGACGAATGTCCAAGATGGCGTTAGCCTGAATGTCAGTAAGATCATAATTTTGCATCAAAGTGGCTTTGGGATCGTCCTCTTCACGAATGATGCGAATCACTTCATCGATGTGCAAATACGCTATTAATAGTCCTGCCAAGATATGCAAGCGCTTATCGATTTTATCGAGGCGATACTGCACACGGCGCGTGACTACCGAGCGACGGCAGATTAGCCATTCTTCCAAGATTTCTTTGAGGTTTTTGACTTGTGGCTTACCATTCAAGCCAATCATATTCATATTGACGCGATAATTGCTCTCAAGCTCAGTACTCGCGAACAGATGACTCATGACTCGCTGTACATCGACACGAGTTGATTTGAGTTCTAGAACAATACGGCAAGGATTTTCGTGATCGGACTCATCGTGGATATCGACTACCCAAGGCAGTTTTTTATCAGTCATTAGACGAGCGATTTGCTCTTGAATTTTATTACCGGAGACTTGATAGGGTAGTGCATCAATGATGACCAGATTTTTCTCTTTGGGATCGACATGGTAAGTGGCACGCATTTTATAGCTGCCACGACCACTTTCATAAATGGCTTGCAAGTCTTTCTTGCTGGTGATAATTTCAGCTAAGGTAGGCAAATCAGGAGCAGGTATCGATTGGGTTAATTGCTTAACCGACAGCTCAGGATTTTTTAGCAAACGAATAGCTGCACGCACTACTTCATTAAGATTATGCGGCGGCACATCAGTCGCCATACCGACGGCGATGCCAGTGGTGCCATTTAACAAAATATTAGGCAGACGCGCGGGCAAGGTCACAGGCTCTTGCATAGTGCCATCGAAATTATCCTGCCAATCGACGGTGCCTTGACCCAGTTCCGCTAGCAAAGTGTTCGCATAAGCTGACATCTTCGCTTCGGTATAACGCATGGCAGCAAAGGATTTCGGATCGTCAGGACTACCCCAATTCCCTTGGCCAAAGATTAGCGGATAGCGATAGCTAAACGGCTGCGCCATTAACACCATGGCTTCATAACAGGCACTATCACCATGTGGATGATATTTACCAAGGACGTCACCGACAGTACGCGCCGACTTTTTGGGTTTGGCGGTAGATTTGAGGCCAAGCTCGCTCATGGCATAGATGATACGGCGTTGCACCGGTTTGAGACCATCAGCGATATTGGGCAGCGCGCGATCCATGATGACGTACATGGCATAGTTGAGATAGGCTTGTTCGGTGAATTCGGCCACAGAGCGACTGTCCATCGCATCGTCGGCCAACAGTGCAGTATCATTATCAATAATATCAGGCATAAAATAGGCTTCGCTTATCAGTTTTACGTTTTGGAGTTGTTTTTTAAGTATTGTCTTGGGATCATGCTTTAAGTTTGTAGCTCGCGCTAGCTATAAAGGTAGCTATAAAAAGCTCGTTAGTGCTATCGTAAAGGAATTCAAACTAATTAAAAAGAGCTATAACAGGATAGACGACAGGGCATGACGTGACCTTACAGATAAAAAAATAACCGTCAAGTCACTTTGCAAACTCCAGTAACATTCTTTTGTATTGAGTAGTTTGTATAAAGTGTGTATGTTAAGAGTTACACGGGTGTCAACTATGGTGTTTTACCCTTACTTATTTTATTTGGAGCAAGAAGATTATGGAAAATCAAGCAAACCCTACCCGTAACAACAATCCAGTTTGGCTTAAGACTTATGAAGAGCTTGGCCTAACTTATGATATCGATATGCCGCCAGAGAATAGTTCTCTTATCGATATCGTTGAAAAGAGCTTTAGCGAGTTTAGCAATAGAACGGCTTTTATCTGCATGGGTGCCTCTATCAGCTTTAAAGAAGTAGACGAGTACAGTAAGCAAGTTGCGGTTTATTTGCAGTCATTAGGACTGAGCAAAGGCGATAAAGTCGCTGTCATGATGCCAAACGTTTTACAGCTACCAGTTAGCGTCATTGGTGTGCTACGCGCAGGCTTGACACTAGTTAACGTCAATCCTTTATACACCACCAAGGAGCTTGAGCATCAATTGACGGACTCAGACGCCAAAGCGTTGATCATGGTCGAAAACTTTGCTAAAACTTATCAAGATATCGGTCGCGATGTCGTGGATAATGTGGTCGTCACTGGCATGGGCGATATGATGGGTACGCTTAAAGGCTTTATGGTTAACACCGTTGTGCGCCACGTCAAAAAAATGGTACCAGAGTATAACATCCCAAAAAGTATCAGCTTTAAAGCGATGCTAAAAAAGAGTCCTGCTCGTAAGTATAAGCGTCCAAATGACATCAGTCTTAGTGATATCGCCGTGCTGCAATATACTGGCGGTACGACTGGAGTCGCTAAAGGTGCAATGCTCACGCATAAAAACTTAGTGGCAAACCTTATTCAATGTAACACCTTCTTAGGTAGTGCTTTTGATGAGTTTGAAGGCACTGGTGAGCAGCCCGTTATTATGACCGCTTTGCCACTGTATCATATTTTCTCCTTTACTCTGTGTGGTATGTTTGGTCTATATCGGGGCTGTATCGGCTTATTAGTGCCGAACCCACGCGATCTAGATAGCTTAATTAAAGCCTATAAAGGTAATCCGCCAGCGCTGTTCCCTGCGGTGAATACCTTATTTAACGCGCTAGCTAATAATGAAGAGTTTAAAGGGTTGGATCATAGCAAGTTGCGGGTGTCGATGGGCGGCGGTATGGCGGTGCTCAGTGATACGGCGAACAAATGGCGTCAGGTCACAGGCAATACTATTGTCCAAGGTTACGGTCTATCTGAAACTTCACCAGTTGCCACTGCTAACCCTATTAATAGTGCTACCTTTAGCGGCAATATCGGCGTACCTATGCCATCGACTGAAGTGGCTATCATCGATGACGAAGGTAATGAGGTGGCTTTAGGTGAGCGCGGTGAGATTGGTATTCGTGGCCCACAGGTGATGAAAGGCTATTGGCAGCGCGAGGAAGCTACAAAGGAGTCAATGACTGATGATGGTTACTTTCTGACCGGTGACATCGGTATCATGAGCGAAGATGGCACTATTGCTATCGTTGACCGCAAAAAGAATATGATTTTGGTATCAGGCTTTAACGTTTATCCTAATGAAGTCGAAGAAGTCATGGCGGGTCATCCAAAAATCCTAGAGTGTGGCGTTATCGGTATCGATAATGGTGAGAGTGGCGAGGTGCCAAAGATTTTTGTTGTCCGTCAAGATAAGAGCCTAACCAAAGAAGATGTATTAAAATACAGTCAAGAAAATCTAACCGGTTATAAGCGTCCTCGCTATGTTGAATTCATTGACGAATTGCCAAAGTCAAACGTAGGTAAAATTCTACATAAAGACCTACGTGCGCTTGAAGCCAAAAATAATGCTTAATTCAATTTTAGCCTATGCTTAGATTGACTAGTTAAGCTAATAGTTTAAGCCGAAAAGATAAGGTAGCTCATGGCTGCCTTATCTTTTTTTGTATTTATCTGTAGGTTTCATGGTATGAATAGAGAATTTTTAGCAAAAATGCTATAGTTCTTAGCCATAACTTCCTGTAATTTTATAAAAGAATATAGGTTCAATAGTACTATCTAGGAAAAACCATGACCGATAATATCAATAAAAACACCGCCAACAATGATACTAACAATGACAAAAACCCTAATAAAGTAGCCGCATCAAAATTTGAAAGAAGTGAATTTCCGACGATGCCAGAAATACCTAACGATAGACCTTGGCTGAATGCTTATGAGCGTTATAACATCGATGCCACTATCGATATGCCAGAAGATGATACTTCTTTGCTAGAAGTTTTTGAGCGTAACTTTCGTCGTTATGGTAAAAAGACTGCCTATATCTGCATGGGAGCCTCGATCACTTTTAAGGAATTAGATCTCTATAGTCGTCAAATCGCTAGTTACTTGCAGTCGTTAGGATTAAAAAAAGGTGACAAGGTTGGTGTCATGATGCCAAACCTTTTGCAGTATCCAATCGTGGCGCTGGGTATCATTCGTGCAGGCATGGTTTTGGTCAACGTCAATCCACTGTACACTAGCCGTGAGCTATCTCATCAGTTGCATGATAGCGGTACTAAGGCTTTATTCCTCGTTGAGAACTTTGCCAAGACTTATCAAGAAGCCGAAGATAAGGGTCAAGTTGAGCACGTCATTGTCTGTAAGATTGGCGATATGCTGGGATCGGTGAAAGGGGTAGTCGTCAACTTAGTAGCTCGTCACATCAAAAAGATGATTCCTGCTTATAATTTGCCTAACAGCACCTCTTTTAAGCAAGCGCTGAATTCTGTATCCGCTAGTAAGTACAAGCGACCTGATCTAAGTTTGAGCGATGTCGCTCTACTACAGTATACCGGTGGTACTACTGGCGTAGCTAAAGGCGCGATGCTATCGCATGGCAACCTAGTCGCTAATATGCTACAGATAAGCGTATTGATGGCTAGTGCTTTTGATGATGATGCCAACAGTGACGATGTGCTTTTGACCGCCTTACCGCTGTATCATGTATTCTCCTTTATGGTGTGCGGCATGTATGGTATGTATCAAGGCTACACGGGCTTGCTGATTCCCAATCCGCGTGACCTTGATGGTCTGATCAAAGAGATGGATAAATATAAGCCTTCGTTTATTCCGGCGGTCAATACTTTATTTAATGGATTAGTACATCACGATGACTTCGCAAAATTAGATTTCTCTAATTTAAAAGCGGCCATTGGCGGCGGTATGTCAGTATTGCCAAGCGTAGCCAAAGAGTGGCACAACATCACTGGTTTGCCTATCGTCGAAGGTTATGGCTTGTCAGAAACTTCGCCAGTAGTTGCTTTTAACCCGATGACTATTGCCAAGTTCACTGGCAAAATCGGAATTCCGGCTTCAAGTACTGATGTTATTCTCATAGATGATGATGAAAATGAAGTGGCGATGGGTGAGCGCGGTGAGATTTGTGTTAAAGGGCCACAAGTGATGATTGGTTACCAAAATCGTCCAGATGAAACCGCTGAAACCTTTACCAAAAATGATTATCTGAAAACCGGTGATATCGGTATTATGGATGAAAAAGGCTTTATCAAAATTGTTGATCGTAAAAAAGATATGATTATAGTCTCAGGTTTTAACGTTTATCCGAATGAGATTGAAGAGGCGATGAGCGAGCATCCAGGCGTTAAAGAGGTTGGTGCTATTGGTATTCCAAATGATGATCGCGGCGAAGATCCAAAGATCTTTGTGGTAAAAAAAGGCGATGTCAGCGAACAAGAGCTGCTTGATTTTGGTAAAAAACAATTAACCGGTTATAAGCGTCCTCGCCATGTACAGTTTGTAGAGGAATTACCAAAATCAAACGTAGGTAAAATTTTACGTAAAGAGCTGCGTAAAATGGAAGGCTTAGAGTAACTTTCAGAGCATTTTTTAGAGCGCTGTCTAGATCATTGTTTTAGGCAGCATTATTATCTGCTAGTGTTATAAAGTAGTGCGGTAGTGGTAATCGCTAATCTTGCTATTACCGCGCTGTCACGTTAGGATATCGCCTTTAATTTATAATGATTTAACCCATTATTTAGCTATTTATTTAATTTAAAACCGTTAGTTTTATACTATTACCCCAACTTTACCCTAGGATACTGTATGCGTAATGACAACCGTGAGCTCGACCAACTTCGTTCAGTTAGCTTTGAGCGCCACTACACCAAACATGCTGAAGGCTCAGTATTGGTAAGCTTCGGTGACACTAAAGTGCTCTGTACGGCTAGTGTCGAGTCGGGCGTACCGCGCTGGTTGAAAGGCAAAGGTAAGGGTTGGATTACTGCTGAATATGGCATGCTTCCTCGAGCGACGAATACTCGTAACCAACGTGAAGCGGCACGCGGTAAGCAATCAGGTCGTACCCAAGAGATTCAACGCTTGATAGGTCGTAGTCTAAGAGCGATGATAGATTTGAGTAAGCTAGGTGAAAACACTATATATCTCGATTGCGATGTGTTGCAAGCCGATGGTGGTACGCGTACGGCTAGTGTGACCGGCGCTGCAGTAGCCTTGATTGATGCGTTAGAAAGCATTCAAAAGACCAAAAAGCTCAAAGCAGATCCTTTAATCGGCTTAGTGGCGGCAGTGTCAGTCGGTATGAAAGATGGCAAGGCCTTTTTAGATTTGAATTACGAAGAAGACGCTAACTGCGATACTGATCTGAATGTGGTTATGACTCAAAAGGGCGAGTTCATTGAGCTACAAGGGACCGCTGAAGATAAGCCATTCACTCGCGCGCAAGCCGATGACATGTTGGTATTGGCCGAAAAAGGCATTGCCGAGCTTGTCGCTATGCAAAAAACAGCATTGGGTTGGTAGTTCACTTGGCTAAAGCTCAATTCAAATTGAGCTTTAGCTAGTTATTAGCTGTTTTATTATCTTGCTATAGGTTGCCTCCATGCTCAAGCTGACTGATGACGGTGCGAAAATTACCTTACAACCACAGCCTCCTAGCGGTGATAATGGGCTGTTTTGGTTCGGGTCGGCGTTATTAGTTGGCGCTATTGCGGTAGCTATGGCAATGAGTGTGCTACCGGAACGCTTATCCATTGGCGCACTAGCACTACTTATTATTGGTAGCTTTTTCTTTAATAGAAAGCGCCAACAACGCAAAAAACAGTTGAGCGGCGTCATCAATAGTGGTGTGTTATGGGTACGAGCAGGCGAGCTGGTTCATGATAACCAAGGCAAGCGTGAGTCTATTCAGCTCAGCGAAGGTGATAAAATTACTTTATTCGGTGAGCAGCTGCAAATCGTCGATGCCAATGATAAGCGTAAGTATCACATTAGTGGTTTTGAAAGTAGCCAAGAGGCCACGGCGACTCAAGCTATCTTGCAAGGTCAAACACTCAATAAGCGTCACGTCAATATCAAAATGAATGATGATCAATCTAACCGCTAAGCTGTCATTATATTCATCGTCTTTTCTCTAACTTATCTCTGTTTTCCACTTCTTTCTGAGCGACTTTGTTAGCTCTATATCCTATCCCTCTATACCTTCGCCTGACTAATCATCGGCTTTTTAATACCTTTCATCGTCTAATTAACACTAATAAAGCTTGCAGCAGGCTA
>CBETCF010000101.1:0-7912 GCA_965534785.1 uncultured Psychrobacter sp. | reverse complement strand
CTAGAGTTTGAAGCGCCATACGAGCCGATTATGGACAAAGCCATGGCCATCTTTGAAGAGTGTATGGAACAAGGTTGGGTCGTTGATGGAGTCATGAGCCAAAACCTCACGCAAGCGACAGAACTTTGGAAGCTGCGTGAATACATCTCTGAGACTATCTCAGTATTCACTCCGTACAAGAACGACGTTTCAGTGCTGATCAGTTATGTGCCTGACTTTATCGAAGAGATTGATGAGATTGTCAGCAGCAATTACCCTGACTTTGAAGTCTGCTGGTTTGGTCATATTGGCGATGGTAATTTGCATTTAAATATCTTAAAACCTAAAAACATGAGTAAAGATGACTTCTTTAGCGAATGTCAGATCGTCAATAAATATGTGTTTGAGACGGTGCAGAAATATGGTGGCTCAGTATCCGCTGAGCATGGCGTGGGCATGACCAAAAAGCCCTATCTAGAATATAGCCGTAGTCCGCTTGAGATTGACTATTTAAAACAAGTCAAAAAAGTATTTGATCCGAACAATATTATGAACCGTGGTAAGATTTTTGATATGTAAGAGTTACTGTCAAATAGGTTGTTTGGATAACCATCAAAAAACAAAAAAGCTAAACCTGAGGTTTAGCTTTTTTGCATGGCAATGTCTGTAAAATATTTTGAACTTAAATAAAATAAGACTAAAGGTTGAGTAAATATAAAGCCACAATAAGTAATAAGGATAAAAACCCTTGAACGATCAAAAAGGCCTGATGCGGTCCAGCGACATGCTTGATCATATTGCCCAAGGCATTATAAGTAATTCCTGCGGCATTAAGATGGGGCGGTGTCTCAAAGTTTTTGATGACTTCTAAGAACTGTTCAGTACGCTCGCTATTCCAACCATGCGGCGCAAAAGGTAGAAAAGGCGATAATTGCGTAGCTTGCTGTTTGGTCGCAGGTGACCATAACCAACGCTCCAAAAATAACAAACGCATGCGCCAATCACAAAAAGTGCGCTGATCAATAGTTTTTAGCAGTAAGATCTTAGTATTCTTATGACGCTTATCAGCAAATATACGTTGCTGCAAAGCTAACACTTTGGCCTTCTCACCCTCTAAACATTGAAAAAAATGGCTGTTGCCATAGCAGAGCGTACCCGTGATCCCCTGTTGCTGATTATAATTACGCGCATGAGCTTCTACCTCATCGAATATCGATGCTTTCAGGCGCGAGCTGAACGTTATATTACTCACATAAACCAAACATACTAATGCGGTTTCTGCAGTTTGATCTAAAGTGTTGACCGTATCAGCGTGGTTTACGGGTAAAGTCATATACAGTCCTAATAACGGTTTATGTGACTAGCAACACAAATAATCAAACCAAACAACTAAGCCTAATAATCGTGCTCTAACGGATGAATGTTAAGGGCTTGACGATATGGTTAATAACCGTAAACAGCAAGCTCTCTAACTGTACCGGGCCACTATACATGACTTATTAATTTATCAACTTCAACCAATGATGACTGCCACGCTTACTAGGATTAACTAGCAACCTGCTACGCAAATGTTATGATAGCGAACATAAATTCTAGACACATAAATAAGCGGTAAATATAGAGCGATAACTGGCAAGTAATTGTTATCGTTAACTATTGTAGCATTAGTATTGCTGTTTTAATACTATTTTACATTCGCTTTTTATGGCTAATTTCTTATAGTCACGTTTTATAGTCGCTGAACTATTTAAATAAATAGTTATGACTTAAAATAGCCAGACTAATTATTATGAGCAGTGATTGGCAATCGATAATTTTTGTAGCCAATCAGATTATAGTCAACTGCTAACCCTGCCAAAATAGGAATGTTATGAGTAAAATAGAAAAATTAGATGATTTTCACCTGACGATTGCTGAGATTAAGAAAAAAGATTATCCGCAAGTTAAAGAGTTAATGGATCGCGTCTATGTCAACTTAGGCGGCTCTTGGTCAAAGACCACTATTCATACTTTGATTGATGCTTTTCCTGAAGGCCAGATTGCTTTATTTGATCACGAGCAACTGATAGGTATCGTCTTATCCGTGCGGGTTGATTACGCCAAATTCTCCAATCCGCATACTTATGATGATTTAATTGGCTTAAAAGAGATCATAAAAGACGATCCTGTTGGTGATGCTATCTATGGTTTGGATGCGCTTATCGATCCTGATTACCGTGGCTATCGTCTAGGCCGCAGACTGTATGATGCGCGTAAAGAGCTTTGTCGACAGCTAAACCTGCGTGCCATTCTAGCAGGTGGCCGTATTCCTAATTATCACAATCATCAAGACTTGACGCCAGGCGAATATATCGATGCGGTTGAGTCGCGTGAGATACATGATTCAGCGCTATCTTTTCAGCTATCTAATGGCTTTATCGTCAAGCGTATTTTGACCGGCTATTTGCCTGATGATAAGCAGTCTAAAGGTTTTGCCACTTTACTTGAGTGGGCTAACATTTATTATGAGCCGCGAGACTATAAGCCTAACACCCGTAAATCCGAGGTGCGTATCGGTGGTATCCAGTGGCAGATGCGTGAAGTGGAGTCGCCTGAAGAATTATTGCAACAAGTCGAATTCTTCGTCGACATTATGGCCGATTACAATTCTGACTTTGCCTGCCTGCCTGAATTTTTTAATGCGCCCTTGATGGGACTTTGTGAGTCTACCGATCAAAACATCGCTATTCGTTTCTTAGCCGGTTATACCGAATGGTTTAAGAATGAAATCTCTCATCTAGCCGTCAGTTATAACGTCAATGTCATCAGCGGCTCTATGCCATTACTCGATGAAAATGATACGCTCTATAACGTCAGCTATTTGTGCCGCCGTGATGGTACCGTTGAGGAACAGCGTAAAATTCATATTACTCCGCATGAGCGTAGTGCTTGGGTTATTGAAGGTGGCGATGAGGTCAAAGTGTTTGAGACCGACGCTGGCCGTATTGGTATTTTGGTCTGTTACGATGTAGAGTTTCCAGAGCTAGCACGGCTAATGGCGCTCGATGATATGGATATTTTGTTTGTGCCGTTCTGGACCGATACTCAGAATGGTTACTTGCGCGTACGTCATTGTGCCCAAGCTCGTGCCATTGAAAATGAATGCTATGTGATGATCTGCGGTTCAGTCGGTAACTTACCGCAAGTGGAGAGCCTAGATATTCAGTATGCGCAGTCGTCTATTTTCTCGCCTTCTGACTTTGCTTTTCCGCATGATGCTATCATGGCAGAAACCACCGCCAATACTGAAATGGTCTTTTTCTCAGATTTGAACTTAGACAAGCTCATCCATGTGCGTAACGAAGGTTCAGTGCATAACTTAATAGATCGCCGTGACGACTTATTCAGCCTAAAGTGGAAGAGAAAAGCTAAAATCTCGGCTAGCAAATTAACCGATGAAGAACGCCGTGAAAATACTGGTAGCGTATTATTAGGCGATCCATTACAAAATCGCGCGCAAAAGTCTTAAACGCTCAAGCCTTAAAGGCTCAAATAAAAACTTAACTTTTTATAAAACGGCTGACCTTTCAGCCGTTTATTTTTATCTATAAAAACTGATGATTAAAACTTTAAGCTCAGAGAAAGAAACTATGACTACTGATGTAGAAAAAACGACAATAAAAGTTAAAAAAACACCTAAGCAGAAGCTTTGGTCAATAGTGAAGACTACCCTACTTTATGGCTTAGTATTCATCATCATTTATACCGCCATTAACTGGTGGCGACAACCCGTGATGCCAGCCAATCCACAATTGCAGTTGACGGATTATCAAGGACAGAATATAGATTTAGCGGCGATGAGTAGCGAGCAACCTACCCTAGTTTATTTTTGGGGAACTTGGTGTCCGATATGCAGCTTTACCTCACCCACTATTGATAAGTTAGCCGCTAGCGATAACTATCCGGTAGTAACTGTTGCCATTAAATCAGGATCTAACCAAGAGCTGCAAAATTATATGCAGCAAGAAAATTTTGACTTTACTACCGTCAATGATGAAAGTGGTGCCATCTTTGCCGATTGGCAAGGGCAAGTCACCCCTTCTTACGTGATATTGAAAGATGGCGAGATGACGCAAGGATTAACTGGCATTCAACCGCTTTGGTCGCTTAAGCTTAGGTTGTGGTTGAGTTCAATATTTTAACCACAACTCAAAACTAGCCAAGCAAACTATCCAACTCCTTATACTCATAATCTAAAGCCTCGGCAACCGCCTCATAAGTGATATACCCTTGCGTGGCATTGACCCCTTTTGCAAAGGCGGCATCCTCATTACAAGCTTGCTTAAAACCTTTTTTGGCCAGTTTTTGGATGTACGGCAAGGTGACATTAGATAAAGCCATGGTAGCAGTACGTGGCACCGCACCTGGAATATTTGCGACGGCATAATGGACGATACCGTGCTTAATATAAGTCGGATCGTCATGAGTGGTGATACGATCAGTGGTTTCGAAGAGGCCGCCTTGGTCAATAGCGATATCGATAACCACCCCGCCTTCATCCATGGACTCGATCATCTCCTCGGTGACTAGCTTAGGAGTAGCGGCACCTGGAATAAGCACCGCACCAATCACTAAGTCGCTGACTTCAACGCTATTAGCAATATTGACTTTATTAGAGATCAAGGTTTGTACATTATTACCAAACATCTCAGAGAGTTCTTTTAGACGCTGCGAATCTAAGTCCAAAATAGTCACGTCAGCTCGCAAGCCAATAGCGATTTTAGCGGCTTCCGTTCCTGACACGCCGCCACCAATGATAGTGACTCTACCTTTTTGTACCCCAGGTACGCCGCCGAGCAAAATACCTTTACCGCCATAAAACTTTTGCAGGAACTGCGCCCCTATCTGCGTACTCATGCGCCCAGCAATTTCACTCATAGGCGTCAGTAGTGGTAGTGACTTATCAGCTAATTGCACGGTTTCATAGCCTATCGCGGTGACTTTATTATCGACTAATACTTTGGCTAGATCCGGCTCATTGGCTAGATGCAAATAGGTAAATAACATCAGATCTTCGGTCAGGTATTTATACTCTTGCTGTTGCGGCTCTTTGACCTTGATGACTAGCTCGACATCCCAAGCTTTGTCGGCACTGTTAACGATAGTAGCGCCCGCTTCCTCATAATCTTCATCGGTGAATTGCGAACCCATTCCCGCGTCGCATTCAACATAGACCTCGTGACCCTCCTCAACTAGCACAGTGACTCCGTTTGGTGGTAGGCCAACACGATTTTCATTATTTTTAATCTCTTTCGGGATACCTATTTTCATCATCGCTCCTAGCTTATTTATTTCGAGTTATTAATGATAACGGACATAGAAATTATCACTTAAACGAAAACTTATTAACTACATTTGTACACTGCTTCAGGATATTACGCAACTAAAATGACACGCTCAGTACATGCCCCTTTTTACCCTAGTCGATTTGACATATAATAGCTGCCATTCTCAATATAATTTTAAGCTGAATTTGACTCGCTATTTAACCTCTGCCATTAGACCCCATACATTAGACCTACTTAACCTTTTATAAAAGATGCCTTCCTATGACTGACAAAGCTACTGACCAACCTAGCCAAGATTACAAAGACACTTTAAACCTAGCGGACACCTCCTTTGCTATGCGCGCCAATTTGGCTAAACGCGAGCCTGATTGGCTAGCTGCGTGGGAGGCCGACGATGTCTACGGTAAAATTCGTCAAGCACGTATTGGCGCAACCAAGTACATTTTGCATGATGGCCCTCCTTACGCTAACGGTCAGATTCACTTAGGTCATGCGGTCAATAAAGTGATTAAGGATATGATTGTTAAGTCCAAGACCTTGTCAGGATTTGATGCGCCTTACGTGCCGGGTTGGGATTGTCACGGTTTGCCAATCGAGCAAAAAGTCGAAGCTAAAGTCGGCAAAGTCGGTCAAAAAGTCTCAGCGACTGAGTTTCGTGGACTGTGTCGTGAGTATGCGGCGACTCAAATTGAACTACAGAAAGCTGATTTTAAACGTTTAGGTATCTTTGGCGATTGGGATAACCCTTATCTAACCATGAACTTCCATCAGGAAGCCAATATCGTCCGTGCACTAGCCAAAATCTATGACAACGGTCATGTCACTCGCGGTATGAAGCCGGTGAATTGGTGCTTGGACTGTACCTCAGCACTGGCAGAAGCAGAAGTGGAATATCAAGATAAAGTCTCTGACGCTATCTATGTCAGCTTCGATGTCCTTGATACCGAAAAAGTAGCTGCTTTAGCGAATATAGAAGGCACTATTGCAGCGGTTATCTGGACAACGACTCCTTGGACTTTGCCTGCTAACCAAGCCATCTCCGTGCATCCTGAGCATGACTATTCGGTGGTAGCGACTGAAAAAGGTAATTTCTTACTGGCTCATGATCTGATCGAGACGGCGCTGACTGAACTAAAATTAGCCAGTCATGGCATCTTAGCCACGGTTTCAGGTAGCGAGCTTGAAGGCTTGCAAGCTCAGCATCCGCTCATTAGCGATCGTCAAGTACCTATCATCTTAGGCGAGCATGTCACCGTTGATAGCGGTACCGGTCTGGTACACACCGCGCCGGGTCATGGTTTAGACGATTATATTGTTGCCTTGAAATATGATTTACCCGTCGAAAACCCAGTAGGCGGTAACGGTGTCTATCTAGATAGCGCCGCGGTATTTGCCGGTGAGCATATCTATAAGGCCAACCCAAAAATTATCGCTACTCTTCATGATAATGGTCATTTAGTTAACCATACCAAGATTGAGCACAGCTATCCGCATTGCTGGCGTCATAAGTCGCCAATCATTTTCCGTGCCACGCCGCAGTGGTTTATTAGCATGGAAAAAGAAGGCTTACGTGAGCGCGCGCTAAAAGACATTCCAGCAGTACAGTGGACGCCAGCTTGGGGTCAAAACCGTATTGAATCAATGATGAATGGTCGTCCAGATTGGTGTATTTCGCGTCAGCGCACTTGGGGCGTGCCGATCACTTTCTTTATGCACAAAGAGACTGGTGAGCTGCATCCTAATACCCTCGAGCTGATGGAAACCGCCGCGCAAAAAATCGCTGAAGGCGGCGTGGAAGCTTGGTTTGATGCTAGCTGTGAAGATTACTTGGGCGCGGAAGCGGCTGATTATGACAAGTCTACTGATACTTTGGATGTTTGGTTTGATTCAGGAACCACTCATTTCGCGGTGCTTGAGCAGCGCGATGAATTGACCAATCCTGCTGATATGTACTTAGAAGGTTCTGATCAGCATCGTGGTTGGTTCCAGACTTCCTTGTTAACATCAGAAGCTATGTATCAGCGCCCACCGTTCAAGCAAGTATTGACCCATGGTTTTGTAGTCGATGAAAACGGCCGCAAAATGAGTAAGTCATTAGGCAACATCATCACCCCGCAAGAAGAGATCAATAAAACGGGTGCCGATATGCTGCGCTTATGGATTGCTTCTAGCGATTATCGTTATGAGATGAGCGCGGGCAAAACGGTATTTAAAGGGGCGATCGATATGTATCGCCGTATCCGTAATACTTTACGCTTCTTATTAGCCAACACTGATGATTTTAATCCGGCTACCGATAGCGTTGCTATCAACGAATTAGTCAGTCTCGACAAGTTCATCATCGAGCGCGCGCAAACGGTACAAGCGCAAATCGTTAGCGCTTATGATGCGATGGACTTTCACCAAGTCACTCAGCATATCACTGCTTTTTGTTCGCAAGACTTGGGCGGGTTTTATTTAGATATTATTAAAGATCGTCAGTACACTACTCAAAAAGACGGTCAACCACGTCGCTCGGCACAGACGGCTATTTACCATATCGCCCAAGCTTTAATCCGCTGGATTACCCCTATTTTGTCTTTCACTGCGCAAGAAGCATGGGAAGT
>CBETCF010000100.1:0-7955 GCA_965534785.1 uncultured Psychrobacter sp. | reverse complement strand
AAAGGTACCATCATCTCAACAGGATGGTTACCCGTCTCGAACCTTTTATCATTGGTCATGGTCATATATTGCTGCTCAGTACAAACCATCAATATTTTCTTATTACCTTTATAAGGGCTATCGTAATCAGTATTATCATAATTGGTTTTGTTAGGAGCGGCTATTTTCAATGATGATTTAGAGGGTTCATAAGCGCCTGATTCAGTCTCTTGTGGCTCTAATCCTAAGGTGTCTTTAGCCTTGTCTAATAGGTCTTGAATATTCATAGTGACTCCTTTTTGATAGGTTTTTTATTATTTATAGTCATGGATAGCTGTAACCGATAAACCTGATAGATATATCGATTTGGCTATTACTGAGTGTAAAGTAACAAACTAAGGAGGCGTTAAATAGAGGAGAGTTTTTATGTTTCGTAAGCTTTGTAAGTGTGAGCTTTTTTGAGTCTTTCAATAAAGATATATAAGATATTAGAGCTCTTAACGAAACTAGATACGTTTTTTTAAAAGCTTACTAGATGCCACTGTAGGGCGAAAAATAGTCGTCCATAGCGTTAAAGCATAAAGCACGAAAGGCAGCAGACAAGTATTGATAAGATCACGAACACTGGCCTTTATGTCTGAGCTCTCCAATGCCAACAAACCTTTTGGCGCTATGATATGGCGATTATCCAAATACTCACCTGCTAAGGCAGTGGCAATCACTATGATCAAAGCGATGAACGATCTGATGCCTTGTTTTTTGAATATTGGGCGTAACACTATCAGGCCCAATAAATAAACACTGACGCCAACATAAATATGTAGAGCATCTTTATCTAAGCCAGTAGCGGCTATTACGCCCATCTTGAAGGTTTGAAAATCCACTTAGTTCTCTCAATGTTTAACCATAATTGCCAATAAAAAAGGTGAGCTACGCTTGCGTGAACTCACCTTGACGCTCAATAATATATTTTATTTATGAACAACTATATCTTCCACTCTACAAAGTTTTTCAACAGCTGCAAGCCAGCAGTATGACTCTTTTCTGGATGGAACTGAGTAGCGAATAGGTTATCTTTAATCACGCTAGCACAAAACGGTTGACCATAATCACAAATGGCAGCGACTTGCGAATTATCAGCAGGATCACAATAATAACTGTGCACAAAGTAGAAATGCTGATTATCCACAATTCCATCCCACAACGGATGCGCTAAATCCATATTGGTAATGGTATTCCAGCCCATGTGTGGTACTTTAATCGTCGCGCCCTGCTCATCTTTCCAAGTCGGATCAAAAGCTTCTACGCTGCCGTCTAAGATACCTAAACACTCTGTGCCACCATTCTCAGCAGACTGCTTAAACAAAGCCTGCATGCCTACGCAAATTGCCATAACAGGCTTATTAAAGATAGCATCACGTACCACGTCATCAATTCCTGCCTCGGCCATGCCAATCATACAATCGCGCATAGCACCAACACCTGGGAAGACAATTTTATCGGCGGCGGCAACTATTTTGGGATCGTTAGTAATAGCTACTTCTGCCCCAACGAGTGACAAAGCTTTGCTTACCGAGTGCAAGTTACCCATGCCATAATCCAAAAGAGCAATTTTGGTGGTTTGACTCATCTAAAAAGCCTCTTTCGTCGATGGTAGCGTATTCAAGGCACGCTCATCATATTCACAAGCCATACGTAGTGCACGAGCAAAAGCTTTAAAGGTTGACTCGATTTGGTGATGGCTATTCTTGCCCTTTAAATTATCCAAATGTACCGTCATCCATGAGTGATTGACGAAACCGAAGAAGAATTCGCTAAATAAATCAACATCGAAAGTACCGACGTGTGAGCGAGTAAAAGGAATGTCCATATGTAAACCGGGACGGCCTGATAAGTCAACTACTGCGCGAGTTAACGACTCATCAAGCGGCGCATAAAAATGCCCGTAACGACGAATGCCTTTTTTGTCACCAAGTGCTTTATTGAATGCTTGACCAAGGGTAATACCAGTATCTTCAACGCTATGGTGATCATCGATAAAAGTATCGCCATTGCATTTAATTTCTATATCAAATAATCCGTGACGCTTGATTTGGTCGATCATATGATCCAAAAAAGGTACGCCAGTGTCTATTGTACCTTGACCGGTGCCATCTAGATTGACGGTACAAGTGACTTGAGTCTCAGCCGTATTACGCTCAACCGTCGCAGTACGCACTGGACGACCGTATAAATTTAGATTTGGGTTTAAATTTGCATCAGAGGTCATAGCTACTCTCAATAAATAAAAGATGTCTGTGTTAGGGTTTTTCGAATTACTGATATCATAGCAAAACGGGGCCATAACGGCTATGGTAGGACGGTAAAGCACGCACATATTTGCGTCATTCTGCTAAAATAGGGTGTTTAGTATTATCAATCAACATACTACCCGGCACCTTTTTGTCACTATCAGGAATCGATCATGCCTTTAGAAGCCATAGCTATTAATAGTTTAGATGCGCCTTTAATCAAAAAACCAGCTCGCGAAAATGAGTTGAGCGAGCGTTTGCATGCTCTTTATGATAGCGATGATAATCAGCCTAGTGGTGAGGAAGTATTAGGGATTATTGAGCAAGGTTTCAAACGTGGACAATATCTATATGTTGGCATGTTCAACGATAAACCTATCGCTGCGGTCTGCTGTTTCGATGATGGGCAAACAGATAGCCGGCGCTTGCAATATTTAACGGTGCACGAGCAAAATCGTGATCGGGCTATCGACGCCAAATTTATAAAATTGGTCTACGATGCGGAAGTCAAAAAAGGCGTGCGTCAATTCGTCCCTGTCGATAAAGATATCCATCAGATTATGAGTGAGTACGAACTATTACGAGTCAAAAGCTGATTTGAAGATTAAATTGACTTATTTATCATAAAAAAGCAAAAACAACTTGACAGCATGGCTGATATTTAGTTTAATAGCGACCTTAACGAAGACGGCTCGATAGCTCAGTAGGTAGAGCAACGGATTGAAAATCCGTGTGTCGGCAGTTCGATCCTGCCTCGAGCCACCATTTCGTTAACCTAATTTAGCTTTTTAATAAGCAACTAAACCCTGAACAGCAATGTTTGGGGTTTTTTTATGCCTGTACATTAATGTACGTGATATGCAAAACATCACGACTATATAACATTATTACGCTGTCTTTTATCTCGACCTGTTTCTTATACTAACTAATATTAGGCATAGGAGAGAGATAATGAGAGAATTTGATTATGATTTAGATTATAAAAATTTGGATTTGCGTGCTCATCCTGAGCTTTATCGTGTCGGTCGCGGTGAGCAAGGGGTGTTATTGGTTGAACCTTATAAGTCTGAGATTCTACCGCATTGGCGCTTTGCGACCCCTGATATTGCTACTGAGAGTAGCGAGGCTATCTATCAGATGTTTTTAGATTATTTGGCAGACGATGACTTTGTTGGTGCTGATATGGCGCGAAAGTTTATTCAAATGGGCTATACTCGTGCTAGGCGCTACGCCAATCATAAAGGCGGTAAAAAATATAAAGGCCCCGTTCCCGATGATAAAAAAGGCCAAAGTGGTGCTCATGGTCGTGAAGAGTTACCGCGCCAAGTCGAAGACCCTATTAAGGCCGAATCCGCCCGTATCTTTAAGATCACTTGGGATAAATGCCGTGAGAACGAAGACTATCTTACAATGAAGAAGCAACACCGCGAGCGTTATAAAGACATAGAATAATAGCCATATCATTGATTAAATAATAGGTAAAACAATGCAAAAGCAGCTTTTGATTTTTGATTTTGATGGTACTTTGATCGATAGTGTGCCGGATCTAGCGGATGCGACTAATACTATGCTTGAGCAGCTTGGCAAGCCCACCTACTCCCTCGATACTATAAAGGGTTGGGTAGGTAATGGCTCGCGGCTACTGGTCGAGCGGGCTTTGGTTGGCAAGACGGAAGTTGCAAAGGGTGACCTAACTCAAGCTGAAGCCGATCATGCTGAACAAGTCTTTCTTGAGGCTTATAATAATATTGAAACCAGCAAAACGGTCGCTTATCCTGATGTTGATAAAGGTCTAAGACGGCTACATGACGCAGGATTTACCTTAGCGTTAGTGACTAATAAGCCGATTCGCTTTGTACCCAAAATCTTACAATCCTTTGGCTGGCAAGATTTATTTGAAGAAGTGCTCGGCGGAGATAGCTTACCCACCAAAAAACCTGACCCTGCACCACTGCTGCACGTCTGCGATGTGCTAGGTGTTATGCAAGATAAAGCGGTGATGATCGGCGATTCAAAAAACGATATCTTAGCTGGTCAGAATGCCAATATAGATACTCTTGCTTTATCTTATGGCTATAACTATGGGCAAGATATCCGTACTAGCAATCCTACTCATACTTTTAATAGTTTCGCCGAATTACTAGATTTTTTATTACCCTAGTCTTTTAGCTGCTCTATAAATAAAAACGTCAAAGCAAAAATATCTTTGGCAAAAAAGCGTGTGCCTTAAAATACTATTATCACCTCCAACAAGATAAAAGAGACTTTCGTTATGACCGTACCTAGCGACATTGCCATTGCCCAAAATGCTGTTTTGAAACCTATAAAAGATATCGTACAAAAGCTAGGTTTAGCGATGGATAATATAGAGCCTTATGGTCATTATAAAGCCAAAATAAATCCGAACTCAGTCTTCGATAGAGCAGCCAAAACTAAAGATAGTAAACTGATATTGGTTACCGCTATTAATCCAACTCCTGCTGGTGAAGGCAAAACTACTGTCACTATTGGCTTGGCTGATGCGCTGAATCGTATTCATGCACAAAGAAGCGATGGAAAACTGACTACCGTTGCCTTACGAGAACCCTCACTAGGGCCAGTCTTCGGAGTCAAAGGTGGCGCGGCAGGAGGTGGTTATGCACAAGTGCTACCGATGGAAGATATTAATCTACACTTTACTGGTGACTTTCATGCTATTGGGGCGGCCAATAATCTACTGGCAGCATTATTAGATAATCATATTTATCAAGGTAATGAGCTAAATATCGACCCCAAGCAAGTGGTTTGGCGTCGCGCTGTAGATATGAACGATAGGCAATTGCGCAATATCGTCAGCGGCTTAGGCAAGCGCACAGATGGCGTGATTCGCGAAGATGGTTTTGATATTACCGTGGCCTCTGAGGTCATGGCTATCTTTTGCTTAGCGACTGATTTAAGCGATCTTAAACAACGTTTAGGTAATATCTTGGTGGCTTATAATAAAGATAAACAGCCTATCTACGCCAAAGACCTTAAAGCTCAGGGTGCTATGGCAGCTTTATTAAAAGAAGCTATCAAACCCAATCTAGTACAAACTATTGAAGGCACACCGGCTATCGTTCATGGCGGGCCTTTTGCCAATATCGCTCACGGTTGTAACTCAGTAATTGCCACTCGCGTCGCCCAACATTTAGCGGATTACACCCTTACCGAAGCTGGCTTTGGCGCTGATCTAGGCGCACAGAAGTTTTGTGATATAAAATGTCGCTTGTCAGGATTGACGCCAGATGCAGCGGTCATCGTCGCTACCATTCGCGCCCTTAAATATAATGGCGGCATCAAAAAAGACGAGCTTACCAGTGAAAACTTATCTGCGCTTGAAAAAGGCTTACCCAATTTATTCAAGCATATCGAAAACATGCAGCAGGTCTACGGTCTACCAGTCGTCGTCGCTATAAACCATTTCGTTAGCGATACTGATGCTGAGGTGGAGTTGGTAAGGCAAGCTTGTCAAGCGAAGGGAGTCGAGGTTGCCTTAACGCAAGTCTGGGAAAAAGGCGGCGCTGGTGGTGAAGAATTGGCTAGTACTTTACTGAAGTTGTTTGAAGGTGAACCGAGTCAATCGAATCAGCCTAGCCAATTTCAGTTCTCTTATGATAGTAATAATAGTATCGCTGATAAAATACGTAGCGTATCCCAGCGTATTTATGGAGCCGATGATATCGAGATCAGTAGCGTAGCGCAGTCAAAAATCCGCCAACTAGAAGCCCTAAATTTAGATAGAATGCCTATCTGTATTGCTAAGACTCAATATTCACTCAGCGATGATGCCAAGCTGTTAGGTAGACCAACAGGCTTTGATATTCATGTGCGTGATATTAGTGTCTCAAGCGGTGCTGGATTTATTATAGTCATTTGTGGCCCTATTATGAAAATGCCCGGATTGCCTAAAATACCATCAGCGGAACGTATAGATGTCGATGGTGAAGGTCATATTACTGGCTTATTCTAAATAAAAGTACTACTTACCACGATAACTCAACGCTTCTGAGACATGAACGCTACTAACGTCCGTACTATCGGCTAAATCAGCGATAGTACGCGCGACTCGCAATACTCGATGATAGCCCCGCGCTGATAGATTTAGACGCTGTTGTGCCATCTGTAACAGTTGCTGCTCGCCTTCACCTAACGATACATATTCATCAAGCTCACTGGGACTTAGCTCATTATTGACCTTGTCTTGCCTAGCCAGTTGGCGCTTATGCGCGGCTGAAACTCGAGTACGTACTTGCTCTGAGCTCTCCCCTGCTTGCGCATTCTGCAAATCTGCAATAGGTAACGCTGGCACGGTAATATGCAAATCAATGCGATCTAATAGCGGCCCTGATAACTTATCCTGATAACGCTTGATCTGTTCGGGGCGGCAGCGACAACGTCCTGAGGCATCGCCATCATAACCACAAGGACAAGGGTTCATCGCCGCAACCAATTGAAAGTTGGCAGGGAAAGTCATTTGCGAGTTAGCGCGACTAATAGTGATTTGTTTGGCCTCTAATGGCTGACGCAACACCTCTAACACACTACGCTCAAACTCAGGCAACTCATCAAGGAATAAAACGCCGCGATTTGCCAATGTAATCTCGCCAGGTTTGGGGCGTGAGCCGCCGCCAACCAAAGCCACCGCTGATATAGTGTGATGAATTGCTCTGAAGGGTCTGGTGCCATAATCATAATCGCTATCAGCGACCGAATAAGTGCTAGCGACTTCTAGCGCATCCTCAGCGCTTAATTCTGGCAATATAGTAGGTAGTCTAGATGCCATTAAGGTCTTGCCAGAACCGGGCGGGCCTGTGAATAGCAGTGAATGCCCGCCAGCAGCGGCTATCTCTAGCGCCCGCCGTGCATGGTGCTGGCCTTTTACATCAGCCAGATCCACCTTATAGCCCATGTGTGCCTTTGCTGGCGCAGACTCTACAATATCTAACTTTTCATAGTTAGCATGCGGATTGGTCAAAGATTGCAAGTGATCGCAAACCGCTTTTAGACTTTCAGCGCCCAATATTTCTATTCCTTCGACCCGACTGGCCTCAGCGCCATTCATGATAGGTACGATTAACTGCGGAGTTGTCGTAGAAAACATAGGCGGCGTAGATAAGGTCAGTTGCAAGCTATCATCTACCTCTTCTGTAGCTTGTTCTAGCTTTTTGGACTTCTCTATCGCCTTCATAGCTAGCGCCTCTGCTTTTATCGCCCGTGCTACTGCTAAGCTACCGGTGACTTGCCTCAGCTCACCATTCAGCGCTAACTCTCCAATGAACTCGAAAGCTGATAGTACTTCAGGATCTAGCTGATCACTAGCGGCCAAAATACCAATGGCAATAGGCAAATCAAGCCGCGCGCCATCTTTTGGTAAATCTGCTGGCGCTAGATTGATAGTCAGGCGACGATTAGGAAACTGAAAGCCTGAATTCAGAATAGCGGAGCGTACTCTATCTTTACTCTCCCGCACTGTTGCCTCAGGCAAGCCAACGATAGTGAGAGCCGGTAGTCCTTGTGATAAATGCACTTCTATAATCACTTTTGGCGCATGTAAACCAACCACCGAACGGGTATAAACTTGCGCAAATGACATGAGCGTTTCCTAGTAGAGGGAACCATTGATAATAGAGTATTATTAATTAGTGCGCAAATGTTGTCTTTTTT
>CBETCF010000099.1:0-8045 GCA_965534785.1 uncultured Psychrobacter sp. | reverse complement strand
CATCTTGCTGGCTTCACTAGCGAAGACGAATAGCTCACCATGACGGGCATGTACTTCTTGCATATTGGCTTTGAGCTTATCGAACATACTGTCTTTGGGCGCGAGCACCACGATTGGCATGTCCTTATCGACTAACGCCAATGGGCCGTGTTTGAGCTCGCCGGCCGCGTAACCTTCGGCGTGGATATAAGAGATCTCTTTAAGCTTCAATGCGCCTTCTAAAGCAATTGGAAACTGCAAGCCACGACCTAAGAATAGACAGCTCTTTTTCTCTTCAAAATGCTCACTCATAGTTTTGATATCAGCATCGAGATGCAGGCTAGCGTAGAGCTGACCGGGAAGCTTATGCAGCCCATTGAGCAAGGTAGTTAGGCGTTCGTCATCAATACGCGATTGGGTGACGCCGATTTTTAATACCAATAACATCAACGCTACTAGCTGAGTAGTAAAAGCTTTGGTCGAAGCCACCCCAATCTCAGGGCCGGCGAGTGTTGGTAAAAATATATCTGTCTCGCGCACTAGCGAAGAGGTCGGCACGTTACATAAGGCCAGACTCACCAAACCAGTAGGCGCTTGCTTTTGCGTATCACGCAGCGCTGATAAAGTATCTGCGGTCTCACCCGATTGTGAAATACAAATCACTAGCGAATTGTCTACTACTACCGGATTGCGGTAGCGGAATTCGCTTGCCACTTCTACCGAACAAGGCAGACGAGTTAAATTCTCAAACCAATATTTGGCAACCATACCGGCATGATAGCTCGTACCACAAGCGATGACCTGAATGTGACGAATGCCGGCAAGTTCGGCCTCATGGCGCTGCAAAAAGTCTGCTTTTAACTGGTAAGCGTGAGGCTGCTCATTACTTTCTGAATTACTTTCCAGCGCCATCTCTAGCGTACGAGAGACCGCATCTGGCTGCTCGTAGATTTCTTTGAGCATGTAATGTCTGAACTCACCTTTGTCCGCATTATACTGCTGTGCATCGATCTCATTTATCTTACGCTCCACTTCAACACCGTCAGCATAGACGATAATACTATCGCGAGTAAGCTTAGCGATATCGCCTTCTTCTAAGTACATAAAGCGATTGGTCACAGGCAGTAGTGCTAATTGATCAGAGGCGATAAAGTTCTCACCAATACCAACACCGATGACTAATGGCGAGCCTAAACGAACAGCTATAAGCTCTTTTGGGCTATCGACATGGACAATGCCTAAAGCAAAAGCGCCATGCAGCATAGGAATAACGGCTCGTACAGCTGCTAATAAGTCGGCATCTTTACGGTATAAGTCATTAATCAAATGGGCGACGACTTCGGTATCCGTTTGCGAGGTAAACTCATAGCCTTTAGCGATAAGCTCTTCTTTAAGTTCGGCATAGTTCTCAACGATACCGTTATGAACCACGGCTATTTTACCTGAAACATGCGGATGAGCATTGCGCTGTGCCGGTTCGCCATGCGTGGCCCAACGAGTATGCGCGATACCGATATGACCGTCAAAAGATTCTGGGTTAGTAGCTACAGCATTAACCAGTTGTTGTACTTTACCGACTTGACGCTCGCGATGGAGCTCACCATCACGGATAACCGCTAGGCCGGCAGAGTCATAGCCTCGGTATTCTAGACGTTTAAGTCCTTCGAGTAAGATATTAGCGATATTACGCTCAGCGACTGCGCCTACGATTCCGCACATAGTGATTCCTTAAATTCGATTTATATTAATATTACAATATATAAAATATGAGTTAGATTAATACGATTAAGCAGCACTACAAAAATTGCCGTGCTGCTTAATGATTCGCTCATATTAAATAAAATAAGCTATTTATTTTTTTGTTGGACGCACAAAGTTGTCTTTTTGGACTTGGCGACCGCGACCTAACGCTAAAGCATTGGCATCGACATCGTTAGTAATGACGGAACCAGCTGCTACTGTCGCGGTGTTACCGATAGTCACAGGAGCGACTAAACTAGAGTTGGAGCCGATAAAGGCGTTATCTTCGATGATGGTTTGTGACTTGTTAGCGCCATCATAATTACAAGTAATGGTTCCAGCACCAACATTGACATTATTGCCGAGAGTCGCGTCACCGATATAGCTGAGATGATTGACCTTGCTGCCTTGACCGACGACTGACTTTTTAATCTCTACGAAATTACCGATTTTGGTATTATCTGCCAATACGGTATCAGGACGTAAATGGGCGAATGGGCCAATGTCCGCACCAGCGCCAATTTGCGCTTGATCGATGACGCAGTTTGGCTTGATATGACAAGCATTACCAATTTGTGAGTTTTTAATCACACAGCCCGCTTCGATATAGACATTATCGCCGAGGACACAGTCGCCTTCGAACACCACATTGACATCGATAAAGACATCTTGTCCAGCGCTCAAACTACCGCGAATATCAACGCGGCTTGGATCAGCAAATTGTACGCCAGCCACTTGTAGGTCATGGACTAATTTATTCTGCCAAGAGCGCTCCAAACTGGCTAATTGTTGACGGTTATTGACGCCCTCAATCTCAAAAGCATGTTCAGGCTCGATAGCCGCAATAGTAATTCCGTCGGCTACCGCCATTTTCACAATGTCAGTTAAATAGTATTCGTTTTGTGCATTATCATTCGATAGTTTAGGTAGGTACTTATGTAGTAGCGCGTTATCGACGCAATAGATACCGCTATTAATCTCTTGAATTTGTTGTTCATCGCTACTAGCGTCTTTTTGCTCAACGATAGCTTCGATATCACCGTTATCATCGCGCTTGATACGACCGAGCCCGAACGGATTATCGACAGTCAAAGTCAGCATCGACATGCCGTCAGTATTAGCTGCCTGCAAAGCGGCGAGAGTATGACGACTGACTAAAGGCACATCACCATATAGAATTAGGCTTTGGCCCGTTTTCGGTAGCTTATCCAAAGCGACTCTTACCGCGTGACCAGTGCCCAATTGCTCAGCTTGCTCTACCCAAGCCAAATCATAAGTGGTCATAGCTTGTTGCACTTGCGCGCCACCAAAGCCATAAACCACGATAGTCTCAGTGGCACTTAAATGCTGGCAAGTATCTAGGACGTGGCCAAGCAAGGATTTACCAGCTAAGGTTTGCAGCACTTTAGGCTTAGCCGATTGCATGCGGGTACCTTTACCAGCGGCGAGGATAATTACAGAAAGAGGAGAAGTCATAATGTCTCAATAGTTGTAACAAAATATATTATTGGATTATAGCGCAAATGGGGTTTCAAAGAAAATCTATTACTAATCTGCTAATAAAGGGCTGGCGGTTAATCTAGCGTAAAATAGCGAACAAAGGTATACACTAGTATGGTCCAAACCGCCGCCGCCATCACACCTGCAATGATATCATCAAGCATAATACCTAAACCGCCAGCGACCTTTTTATCCGCCCAACCAATCGGCGGCGGCTTAATAATGTCAAAAAAACGAAAGAGGATAAAAGCTAAAATAAATACTGCGATATTAAGTCCACGTTGATAAGACTGAAATAGGCTCTCAACGCTAAGACCGATATATGATAAAGGGAGCAAGGTAATCCACATGCCCGCCCATTCATCCCAAACGATGTGCGGATTATCATGACCACCCATCAGATCAGAGGTGCGACCGCATATCCAAACCCCGACAATACATGACAATAAGGTGATGATCAAAAAAGGCACAAAGCCCAAGCTCATTAGCGGTAAGCCAACAATCAAGCCGCCAACCGTGCCCCAAGTGCCAGGCGCACGGCGTGGTAGACCACTGCCTAAACCTAAACCAAGCCAATAGACAATAGTATCAAGCAGACTTGCACCTGCTGGAAGTGGCGGGCAGTCATTGGCTTTAGTAATATCAGGTTTATGGCTAGTATTGTTAGGAGCGTCTTCAGTCATGGGCTAACCTATAAAATGTTGATAACCCGTAAATGGGGGTAGCGTAGTAAAGGGAGCGGGGTGCTCTACGGTAACGGCATGTCCGCTATAAAATAACTGCGGCTGCTTATCGATGCCCCTATTTTTGTCATTAGCAATGACTTCACCAATACAAGTGACTTGAGTGTTGGTTAAATTGCTAACAGGCGGCTCAATATCAGCGGGTAAAGTAAAAGCCAACTCGTAATCATCGCCCCCAGTTAATTGATATAACAAGCGCTCGGCTTCCTCAATCTTGGATAAAGGCTCGCTAGTAGGCAGCTGCTCCAAGTCAATATGCATACTTACGTCACTTTGCTGACAGATATGCGCTAAGTCCTGATAGAGACCATCCGAGATATCTATCATTGATGTTGCGCCAGCTTTTGTTAACGCGGCGCCAAGACTAATTCGCGGTGTTGGCATATGTAGCCTGTGCGCCAAGTGTTGTCCAGTAGCGTCATTGGGATGTTTTAGCGCATAACCGGCATCGCCGAGTGACCCTGAGACATAAACCTTATCACCAACTTGTGCGCCTGAGCGATAGACAGCTTTAACACCTGAAGCTAAAACTCCTTGCGCGCTGACGGTTAATACCAAAGTATCATTGCGAGTAGTATCGCCGCCGATTAAATTGACACCAAACAGCTGGCAAGCATGAAATAAGCCTTTAGCAAATGCGCTAAGCCACGTCTCATTAGCCAAACGTTCAGGTAGCGCTAACGCCAATAAAATACTATGCGGTGTTGCGCCCATAGCGGCAATATCTGAGACGTTGACCGCTACAGCTTTATAGCCAATCTGAAAAGCCAACTCGTTGACTTGCTGCCAATCAGCGCTGAAATGCCGTCCTTGCACCAAAGTATCTATGCAACTGACCAAGCGCGAACCTAAAGGCAGCGACAGTACCGCGGCATCATCACCAATGGCTTTTTCTATGCCATCAAGTGTAGGTTGCTCAGCTTGTAGCTTAAGAAATATGCGCTCGATCAGTTCAAATTCGTTCATAGCTAGTCTTTAGTTTCAGCGTTATTTTCTTCAGGAACTTCTGCTTTAGAGCTGAGCAAATTAGAAGCTTCCAAACCGATATCCATATCATCAGCACTTTCTAACAGCTTGTCTTTCTCTACTGCCTCTACTACGCTATTTTCTTTCGAGGTTGCTTCTATCGTAGTATTGGTTGCTGTCTTAGGATTATTTTCACTATCGTTATTAACTATATTATCAGGTGTTGCTACTTCTAGGTTTTGCTCATTTTGCTTACTGGCTACTGGCTCAGCGGCCATTTTTTTAGTCGCTTGTTTGGTAGCGGTTGCAGATGGCTTATTACGCTTTATGCCAGTCTTATTAGCACTGATACGTGGCTTATTAGAGGCCGTAGGTTTATCAGCAGTACTATCTGTCTCAGCGATAGCTGTCTTTGCTGGAGCCGCTTGTTTGATAGCCGCCTTTTGTGAAGTGCGTTTGTTGGCTTTGGTATCAGCATCTACTTCTAGCGCCCGTAACTCAATAGCCATTCTGTCAAGCACTGCATTAATCAATTTGTGGGCATCAGTTGCGCCAAAGTGATTATTCAGCTTCATCGCTTCATCAAGTACCACTTTGTAAGGAATCTCGAGGCGATGTTGCAGCTCATAAGCACCAATTAATAAAATAGCGTGCTCAACCTTGTCAAGCTTGTCGACTTCGCGATCCAGATGCTGCTCAATCAGCGCATCTAATGATTCAATCTGCTCTGGAATATCGCGCATCATTTCATGATAGTAGCCAATGTGCACGGTATGCATAGCATTGGTCGCCCGCGTACGAGCGGCGATGTCATGAGGGGCATTATCCTTCCAACCCATCTTGCCCGTGGTATCAAAACGGCGATCGGTGACTAGCCATTCATAAAGACCTTGCATCGCGAAGCGACGAGCTTTGCGCACGGCGGTATGGCTAGTCTTATAAGTCGACTCGCTCATATCGAAGTGTTGTTCTTCGCTGTTAGTACTAGCTTTGTCAGTAGGATTGGCGTCAGCTTGTGCTATTTTTGCATCGTTAATGGCACGTTTGAGTTGGTCAGTCATAAGGGAGTAATACCTAAAATTAATGAGGGTTTAAATAAGTTAAAAAATAGCGAATAGAATGTTAAATAGTAGTCGACTGTTAAAAAGTGCCAGTCAGTCTTAAAGCGATAACGCTATGATGATTGACCATAGCGTTATTTATATCTTAATAAAAAAATACTTTCAATTTATCTATAAAATTAAGCATCATCGCTATCGTCATCGATATCTAACTGTGAAAGTACTGCTAGCATTTCTAACACGACCATTGCCGCATCTGAACCTTTATTGCCAGCTTTAGTACCAGCACGCTCAATCGCTTGCTCGATGCTGTCAGTAGTCAATACGCCATTAGCGACAGGAATATTATAGTCGGTTGCGACATTGCTTAGACCTTTAGCTGATTCGCTAGCGACAAAGTCAAAATGCGGCGTGCTACCACGGATGACCGCGCCTAGAGCGATAATAGCATCAAAACGATCTGATTCAGCGGCACGTTGCGCGACTAAAGGCAGCTCGTAGGCTCCTGGTACGCGAACCACGGTAATATTGCTGCCCAACACGCCATGACGCAGTAGCGCATCGATAGCGCCGTCAACTAAAGACTCCACTACAAAGCCGTTAAAACGACCGACAACAATACCGATACGAGCGTCTTGGTTTTGATGCAAATTACCATCAATATGGGTAATATCATTGCGCTGCTGCTGTAGATTTGACATAGAGCTATCCTTTGATTTTATTAATTGTTGGTTAATGATTAAATATTGCTTAAATAATGAAACGAGCTAAAATAAGTCGTTGACTATGATAGCATTTTTTAGCGATGAGTTTTTACTTTACAGGCCATATTATAAGCGCATTTCAATACCGCGCGCTGCCATATATTGCTTGGCTTCTTGCACGCTATACTCACCGAAGTGAAAAATACTAGCGGCTAGCACGGCATCAACTCCGCCTTCTATGACGCCATCGACTAAATGCTGCAAGTTACCGACACCGCCTGAAGCGATAACTGGAATATTTACTTGGTTAGTAATCTGTTTCATCAAGGCTAAATCATAGCCCTTCTTAGTGCCATCACCGTCCATGGAGGTGACCAATAGTTCGCCAGCGCCCAGTCCGGCCATTTTGCTCGCCCAAGCTACCGCATCAATACCAGTTGGCTTGCGACCCCCATGGGTAAAGATTTCCCAACGTGGCATAATAATGCCATCAACGATGATATCGTCTACGCGCTTGGCATCGATAGCCACCACGATGCATTGATTGCCAAATTTTTGTGCTGCTTCGCCAACAAATTCAGGGGTAAATACCGCAGCCGAGTTAATAGCCACTTTATCAGCACCGGCATTTAGCAAGTTACGAATATCCGCGATTTTACGTACGCCGCCGCCAACGGTTAACGGCACAAATACCGTTTCCGCCATACGCTCAACGGTATGATAGGTGGTATCTCGCGCATCGCTAGTGGCAGTGATGTCCAAAAAAGTAATCTCATCAGCGCCTTGCTCATTATAGCGCTTGGCAACTTCTACTGGGTCGCCGGCGTCTTTGATATCGACGAATTGCACGCCTTTGACCACGCGACCGTTATCGACATCCAGACAAGGAATGATACGCTTTGCTAACATAGGGTCTTTCACCTTATAATCAATTCATTCAAGGCGCTAGTCTACCAAAACCACCGCCATATCAGGCAGGTTTTCGCTAAATTTATACGCTTTTAGTTAAAGTTCGCTCAGACATCGTATAATTAGCGTTGCTAATTTCCAAACTAGCTGCCAAATTTACCTTATTTCTTTATTTTATCCTACTGCCAAAAGTGAGAAGTCATGTCCGTCTATACCCAGTTAACCGATGATCAATTTGCTGCCTTTTGCTCAAGCTTTGGCGTCTCTTTTGCACGCGCCATTCCTATTACCCAAGGCATCAAAAACTCGAACTGGTTTATTCAGACCACTGATGATACTGACGGTCAGTATTCTTACGTTTTTACTTTATTTGAAGAACGTCCACCGGAAGATATCGAAAAAATGGCCGTTATTCTTAATCAATTAGACGGCAAATTACCAGT
>CBETCF010000098.1:0-8062 GCA_965534785.1 uncultured Psychrobacter sp. | reverse complement strand
AAGCTTGAGTCTAGCGAGCAGTTTGACGACCTAGCACAAGTTATCTTTGATCAAGCACTATTGGCTGATGGCGGTCAATTAGAAGATCCGGCCGCTTATCTAAAAAGGGTCAATGAGCTATTGATGCGTTAGAGTTGAACTTTAGTTTTTCTTATTAGTTTTAAGTTGAAAAGGAGATCTAATATTAGGTCTCCTTTTTTTGAGCTTTAGAAATAGTAGAAACCTATTTCTATGACTGTTTTACAAATCAATCTTATCGTCTTTACTGACAATCCGTTACAATTACGTTAGTTTAAGCAATCAGAGCCTATTAACATTCTCTAAGCCAATAAGCTCCGGTTTTTTGCCACACACCATATATTCATTTTTCTCGACTCGATAGAGGTCCAAATCTTTGTCACTCTCGTCCCTAAAAACTATCTCTCTTCAGCGCTTTTCTCTCAATTTTGCGGCTAATATTATCGCCGCTTTTTGGATGCTGATAGGCTCTACGCGTGCCTTTTCTTGGGTCAAGCCGACCTTTATACAGTTTGCTTTATTCGCCTTATTGGCATTGGGCAGTAATGTATTGTTTTCTTGGTTAGCCGCTGAGAGTGGTAGCGTCTTTAATGAACAAGGCCTAGTGAGCTACCTTATTTGGCCGGTTATTATTTTATTAGCAGGCATTATTTTAGCGCGGCGCTCGAACAATCAAAGTTTATTATTTGTGCCGGTTATTTTATGGCTAGTTGCAGATACTATCTCAGCGCTGCTACAAAGTTTGGTGCAATTCTTCGGTAGTAAAGGCTGGCTGCCAGATTGGAGCTACTCGTTTTTACCTATTTTATTTTTAATACTGTTTTTGTGGCAAACTTTAGCACTATTATGGATATTTTCCCGCCGATTGCGCACTCCTTGGTGGGAGCGGATTATTGTACTAGTAGGGGCAGTAGCTTTATTAACGATTTGGCAAAAGAACGTCGCTGACCAGCCCATTTTTAAGCAAATACCAGTAGAGCCGATATTAGCTGAAGCCGCTCTCTATGAGCAGCCTAATCTACTACAAGAGGCATTGGCTAGTATCGATCCTAGTATCCTTGGCAAGACAGAATGGTACTTTATGGGTGTGGCTGGTTTTGGAGGGCAAGACGTATTTCGCTCTGAGATTAACCATGCTCGTGAATTGTTTGATGTGCGTTTCGGGACTAGTGGTCGCTCTTTATCGCTGATTAATAATAATCATAGTTGGACGGACGAGCCTATAGCGACTAAGACTAGTATTTTGCGAGGGCTAAAAAAGATCGGTCAGCAGATGAACGCTGACGAAGATGTGCTGTTACTAACCTTGACCTCGCATGGTGATGCCGATGTTTTGCAATTAGACAATGCGCCTATAGAGATGGATAATTTAGAGGCAGCTTGGCTACGTGAAGCCCTAGACGAGTCGGGTATTCGCTGGCGAGTCATCATAGTGTCGGCTTGTTATTCAGGTTCTTTTATTGATGAGCTATCTTCGCCAACGACAGTGGTTATCACTGCATCAGCAGCAGATAAGATGTCGTTTGGTTGTACTAATACTGCTGAGATGACTTATTTCGGTCAGGCTTTTTTTGCTGAGAGTTTGCGGGAAAATACCAGCTTTGCTAATGCCTTTAAAGAGGCAACGTATAAAATACAAGAGCGTGAGCTTTATATGGGTTTTGAGCCGTCAGAGCCACAAATGGTAATAGGCAGCCTTATGGAAACCGCCTTACCAGCTTTTGAGCAAGTGCTGTTCGATAAATCGCGCAGAATAGCTTCGACTGTTAGTAATGGTGATAGCAATAGTAATACTTCACCTAACAGCGCGACATCACCCTCTTCTGAGTCAGAATCTGCAATTACCGTTACTATCGATGATTAGTAGATAAAATTTATACCAGTCTCGCGTCATAACGTAATGTATCTTTTTATTCAGTATCGATTATAGAGTCGTCACCTTATCTTAACAAAGAGCTAAACAAAGCCAATGGATAGTCAGCGGATAGTTTGTATAATGGTTATTAGGAATTAGTGACTATCATAAATTAATAGTTATCATGGATTGTAAATCTTATTTTAAACTTTAAGGGATATCGGTATGAGTAATTATTCTAATCATAAGCTCTCTGTTAGCTCAAAATTGAATGAAGTCAGTGTTAATCGTTGCTTTGATGGTGAACAACATTATTATAGCCATCAATCGTCAGCGACTAAGACGCCGATGACTTTTAGTATTTATTTACCAGATGAAGCGTTGGCGGGTAACCTTTGTCCAGCACTTTTATACTTGTCAGGCCTGACCTGTAACGCTGATAATGTCACGCATAAAGCCCATTTTCAACAAAGATGTAGCGAGCTTGGAATGATATTTATCGCTCCTGATACTTCACCCCGTAGTACTGACACTATAGAAGTAGCTAACGATGAGCGCTATTTTGTCGGTCAGGGTGCAAGCTATTATGTCGATGCAGTAGAAGCCCCTTGGTCAGAGCATTTCAATATGCAAAGCTATATCGTTGAGGAGCTTTATGACTTATTACGCAGCGAATTTCCGATAAGCAGCATCGGTATCACTGGTCATTCTATGGGTGGTCATGGCGCTCTACTATTAGGCTTTAAATATCCTAGTAAATTCGTTAGCGTTTCAGCCTTATCACCAGTATGTTCAGCTAGTGAATCGGCTTGGGGACAAGCGGCCTTTACAGAGTATTTCGGTGAGGATAAGTCGCTGTGGCAACAAGCTGACGCTTCCAAAGTTATTGAACAGGCTGGTCAGCATTACGCAAGCTTATTGGTCGATCAAGGCGCTGCTGATAATTTCTTAGCAGAAGGTCAATTGCAAACCGAAAAATTACAACAAGCCTGCGTCAAAGCTAAACAACCTTTGACGCTACGTTATCAAGCTGGTCATGATCATAGTTACTATTTTATTCAAACCGTCATAAACGATCATATTTGGCATCACTATCGTATGGCGCAGCTTAGTTAAAATTGCCATTAGTCTCTACAAATAGATAATAAACAGGCAGAATTTATGACAGATATGCAAGCAGCTATAGATAGTAATACCGATGCAGATTCTTCTTTAGCCATTATGAAAGCCGATATGAAAGCTGCTCTGCAACAAAAGCAACAGGAAGATGAGCAGCAAGCGAATAGTAATACTGGCGCTGACAACAAAGAGGCTCCAGACTATGCCACAGATGCAGACGGCAATATCGTGTTGGATGAGGTGCAAACCTCACGAGTTATCGAGATGGCTTGGGAAGATAGAACTCCGTTTGGCGCTATAGAGCATAGCTATGGGCTTGATGAAACCGCAGTGATTAAGCTAATGCGTCAAGAGTTAAAACCGTCCTCTTTTCGCTTGTGGCGTGAGCGCGTAACTGGGCGTAATACTAAGCATGAAGCCAAACGCGATTTTGAAGTGGGCCGTGCTTATTGTAAAACGCAATACAAGCAGCGCTAGCTTTCAAATGATTGGTATTTGACAAAATTTTTATTTTAAAACCTATATAACTGAGTAGCTCTCTTATGATTTGTCCTGATAAGCAGTATCTAATTGCTCCTTCTATCCTATCCGCAGATTTCGCTCGTTTGGGCGAGGAAGTCGAAAAAGTTTTGACCTCTGGTGCTGACGTGATTCATTTCGATGTGATGGATAATCATTACGTGCCGAATCTAACTTTTGGTAGCATGATCTGCAAAGCGTTACGTGATTACGGTATTGATGCGCCTATTGATGTTCATTTGATGGTATCGCCTGTCGATGGCATGATTGAGCAGTTTTTGGAAGCAGACGCTAGTATCATTACTTTCCATCCTGAGGCTAGTGGACACATTGATCGCTCTTTGCAGCTGATAAAAGATGGTGGGGCCAAATGCGGTTTAGTCTTAAATCCAGCCACACCGCTGCATTATTTAGATTATGTGATGGATAAGGTCGATCAAATCTTATTGATGAGTGTCAATCCAGGCTTTGGCGGTCAGTCTTTTATTGAATCAACATTAGATAAAGTCCGTGAAGTTCGCCAGCGTATTGATGCTAGTGGTCGTGATATCAGGTTGGAAGTAGATGGCGGTATCAAAGCTAACAATATTCGCGCCATCGCTGAGGCAGGTGCTGATATGTTTGTTGCAGGTTCAGCTATCTTTAATCAGGAAGATTATAAAGTGGCTATTGACGCTATGCGTGCCGAGCTTGCGAAAGCGTAGAAGTAAGCCAATGAGCCGTCTTTGACTATTGTTTTATGATGATAAGCCTCCATTAATGTAGTATCTGTTGATTTAAGCGCACTAATAATTGAGGTGACTTATGACCCTACAAACTAATACGCAAAATCCTAACCTAGAATCTGAGTCAGCTGAAACTAAGCCACGCAGTTTGGTACCTAAAGGTATTACCATCGGCTTAGCGGTTTTTGCCTTGATTTTAAGTCTAGCCGGTTATGGCTTTCGCTTGATAGCGGGTCATGAAGTGGCAGAAGTTATGTCGCATGCGGCGGTACTAGTGCCAGCATTCGTCGTGGGTATTCCTTTACTATTCTGGCTTGGTGCGCGTGTTTTTAACAAGTTTAATGGCACTCATATCGAAGGTTGGAATGCCATTAGTCTTGGTTATCTGACTTCTTGCATCTCGTTATTATGGATAATGGGTACTTATAGCTAACTTTAGCTCTAAGTAGCAATCCTTAATCTTTCCGCTCTATCTGAGTTTTTCAGTCCTTACTAAGTCGCGACATAATCGCGACTGGAATTCTGTATGCAAATCATGCCCACCCGTATCGCCAATATTATTTATCCAAAAGATTTGCCTAATAGCCTGTTTACTAGCCTTATCATCGCCTGTTTATTGTTAGGGTTGGCAGCTTTACGTCATGGTGCTGGTCTACAAGGTTGGCTCAACGTTATAGAAAATTGGTTATTGATGCTACTGATTTTGCCAACTGCCACTGCTGCTATTGCGTTACCTTTCAAATACCGTGATCCAACTTTAGAGTTAAAGCTGATGTATTATCTAGGTATGTTTGTAGCTTTCTTATTTACCATAGCCAAGCTACGCTACTGGCGTTAGAGTAAGACTGTTGAAATCTCACTCCCGAAACTTGTACTTTAAATACTTATAGCTCAAACACACAGGCCTTGAAATCTAGGGTCAAAGCGTCCATTGTATGAATAAGATAGAATTTACCCAAGCGACTGTAGAAAGTTAAATAATTAGTTTTCATAACAGTAACTGACGGGATAATAAGGAAAAGTATAATGCCATACGACATTGATAATGAGATAGAAGTGGATCATGATAGCAGTGACCAATTTTCAGGATTCGCTAAAGAGACCACTCTTGAGCTGGTCGAAGCTGAGAATGGTACTTTGTTATTACGTGATACTGATAAAGATGACGAGCCACTAATGACCATCGATTTCTCTGATAAGCTAAAAGAATTGTTGGGTAGTGACACGCAAGCGATTGGTCAACATATGATTCATGCGGCTATTCAAGTGATTATGCAAAAGCAGATGAGCCAGTGGCACGCGCATGTTTATGACAAAGAGCCAACTCACTATAGTTAATTGGATGAATTATTAACACTAGTAATCATCAAAACTTAGCGCATAAAAAAGGGTTTATCAATTAGATAAACCCTTTTTTATTATCGCAAATAGCTTTTTAAAATGGTGCAGAATTAAAAAGTATTATTTGATTTTTGCTTCTTTAAAAATAACGTGTTGGCGAATTTTTGGATCAAACTTTTTGATCTCCATTTTGCCAGGCATCGTACGCTTGTTCTTAGTAGTAGTATAGTAATACCCAGTACCAGCAGTTGATACCAATTTGATTTTATCTCTCATGATAAATTTCCTTTAATAAAGTGATGCGCTGGGCTTAAACTTTTTGACCTTGTGCGCGCAAATCTGCTAGCACTTTATCAATACCTAGTTTGTCGATAGTACGCATACCTTTAGTAGAGACGCGTAGACGGACAAAACGGTTTTCAGATTCTACCCAAAAACGATGGTGATGAAGGTTTGGTAGGAAGCGACGACGGGTTTTGTTGTTCGCGTGCGAAACATTATTACCCACCATAGGGCGCTTTCCAGTCACTTGGCAAACTCTAGACATGGCGAACTCCTAATCTATGAGGTATGGGGGATTCCCATACCAGTCTGGGCAAGTTGCGCGAATATGCGGCATGGACACAGCAAGCGGCATCTTTGCACCAAACAAAACTATATGAAGGTTGAGCTGGTATCTCTACTATCTAAAGGCAAATAATAGGGTAACCAATTCAGAAAATTTTAAAGGCGACATTTATACCATAAAACAGCTAATTACTCAAACTATTTTACAATAATTGTCGTTATCAATGAGCGATATTATACCCTGAATTTGCTTTGATAGGTAATTGATTAAATGACTTATATTTTTAATTTTTGATTGTAAGTTTTAATAAAAGTCAGTAAAGTTACTGTGATAAATTTTATACACGATGTTAATATACTGCGTATTAACATAATCTCATCTCTTCTTCAGCTAACTATTTAAGATTATCTGAACCTTTCTGCCTATTCTTTTAATTAAATTGTCGCTTGCGCGGAGTTCTAAATATGTCCTACAGCTCACTACCACTTACTTCTAAGTTATTTCAACTCACTACTCTTAGTTTTGCATTGGCATTAGCGGGGTGTGGCGGTGGTGATGGTGGTACAGATATACTTCCGCCAAAACCTGATACTGGAGTGACGCAACCTGGTACTGGTGGCGGGAATAATGGTGGTGAGCAAACGCCAGTTGAAGAGCCAGACTTCTTTATCCAGAAACTGAGCACAGCGCCTACTATTATTGAGTTGTCTGATGATCAAGCAGCTTTTAGTGTTACGGTTAAAGCTGTTGAAAAAGTATCTGGTGGAGCGATGGTTGGTAAAGCCGTGACTCTAAAAGTAGTGGATTCTGAAAATAACGGTATCACTATCGAAGGTCAGAGCACCCAAACCACGGACAGTGATGGTAATGCGGTATATGCATTAAAGCTCAATCCGCAAGCAGTTGCTGATAAAGATGAGTTAATAGCCAAGGGCTTTACTCTAGTGGCAACTGCTAACAAAGCAGATGGTACTGCTGTCGCGCCGCAGGAATTAAAGGTTTCTGTCAGTGAAAAAGGCAGTGGTGGTGGCACACAAGTTACGGAAAGCAAGCTTGATATTACCTCTTCATTGAAAACAAGCTCAGTCTCTAGTAACGCTCTAAACCCTTATGGTGACAGTGCTCAATTGACCGTCATTGCTAAGAACAGCAAGGGTGCCCGCGTTCAGGGTGTTAAAGTTGGGCTGGGTATTGATAATATCAAAGGCATCTCTATCGTAGGTGGCAGTAGTAAAGTCACAAATGCAGATGGTATTGCAATATTCACTATTAAAATAGATGAAAATCTTTCGAAGGCTGAGCGTGATTCACTGTTAAAAGGTGAAGGTATTGCATATGCCATCAGTATCCAAGAGCAGAATGGCGCCACCAAGCAAGAAACAGACAATTTAACTGTAGCCCTGCCTATCTCTGATTATGTCTTAGATGTGAAAGGTAGGGACGTAGTGCTTAATGCCTATGGAGATGAGAAGCCGCTAACTATCACAGCAACGGCTAAAAACTCTAAAGTGCCAACCGTTATTAATGGAGCAAAAGGCACAATCAAGCTTAACAATGCAGTTACTGGTGTTAAGCTTAGTACAGAGAGTTTTACCTTTGATGCAACAGGAAATGCAGTTGTTAGTTTAATTGTAGCGCCTACGCTTACTGCAGCTCAGCGCAAAGAAATTGTAGAAAAAGGCGTCAGCTATACGGTAGTTTTATCAGAGCCAAACCGTGCAGTCACGATGGATACATATGGCAACGAAGCGTATATCCCTGAATCTCAGTATCAAATAAAGTTTGCGACGAAAAATAAAAATAGAATTTCTAGTTTCGGTAGTGAAGTTACTATCAGTTTCCGTGTCAACGATAAAGATGGCGGAGCAATTGCCAATCAAAAAGTCACTGCCAGCTTACCTCAGGATCTAATTAAAA
>CBETCF010000097.1:0-8112 GCA_965534785.1 uncultured Psychrobacter sp. | reverse complement strand
CATGACTCATAATCGTGAGGTCAAGAGTTCAAGTCTCTTCATCGCCACCATTTATAGCAAGTATCACTGGTAAAACAGTTATTAAAAAAGCCAATCCTTTGTGATTGGTTTTTTTTTGCCCATAGATTTTACTTACAGCATCTCTTGTTGAGCAATATTTTTGTAGCTATTGTAATGATATTAGTGCTACCCAAGATTAGTCATCAAGTTAACGAGCAAGATTAGCACTAATAAATCAATCGCTTGCCGACGAAATCGCCTTACTTTATGACCAAAAACTGCTAGAATATGCAGACATGCTTATCTGTAGTATTTAACCTATAGCACTATAAGTGACTTTTGCTACAAGTGAATCTTAGTACTTTGCTAAAATGATCTTTTCAAGTAAGACATAAAGATTGGCATGACTAATCATTGTTTTAATCAACATACTCTATCACCTCTTATTTAGTAGGCGCTTTGTGACTGCATTAGCCAATATTCGTAACTTTTCTATTATTGCCCACATCGATCATGGTAAGTCGACGCTTGCCGATCGTTTTATTCAGATGTGCGGTGCGCTGCAAGATCGCGAGATGCAGGCGCAAGTGCTCGACTCCATGGATATCGAGCGTGAGCGCGGTATCACTATTAAGGCGCAATCGGTTACCTTGTTTTATGATCACCCAAATGGTGAGCGTTATCAGCTGAATTTTATTGATACTCCTGGTCACGTTGATTTCTCTTATGAAGTTTCACGCTCATTAGCAGCGTGCGAAGGGGCGCTGTTGGTTGTCGATGCCGCACAAGGCGTTGAAGCGCAATCTGTGGCCAACTGTTATACCGCTGTTGATTTAGGTCTAGAAGTGATGGCGGTGCTGAATAAAATCGACTTACCACAAGTTGAACCTGAGCGCGTTATTCAAGAGATTGAAGATATCATTGGTATCGATGCTGTCGATGCACCTCGCGTGTCGGCCAAGTCTGGTTTGGGAGTGGATAAATTGTTAGAGGCGCTAGTGGAGTTTATCCCAGCGCCCACCGGTGATCGTGATGCGCCGCTACAAGCCTTGATTATCGATTCATGGTTTGACAGCTATTTAGGAGTGGTCTCCTTAGTTCGCGTCCGTCAAGGTACGGTTAGGACTGGCGATAAAATCTATATCAAGTCTACTCAAGACTCGCATCCTGCTGGCTCAATCGGTGTTTTCACTCCGAAACCGTTGGACACTGGAATTTTGGAAGCCGGAGAAGTGGGCTTTATTATCGCTGGTATCAAAGACATCGCAGGCGCGCCAGTAGGGGATACTATTACTCATGCTAAGACTCCTGACGTTGATCGTATTCCAGGCTTTAAGCAGATTACCCCGCAGGTCTATTCGGGCATGTTCCCAGTAGATTCTAGTGATTTTGAAAAGTTCCGTGAGGCTCTGCAGAAGCTACAAATCAATGATGCCTCCTTATTCTTTGAGCCAGATACTTCTGATGCGCTAGGTTTTGGTTTCCGCTGTGGCTTCTTGGGTATGCTACACATGGAGATTATCCAAGAGCGCTTAGAGCGCGAGTATGACTTGGATTTAATCACCACTGCGCCTTCGGTTATCTATGAGATTGAGAAAAAAGATGGTGACATCCTCTATGTCGATAATCCCTCAAGACTGCCTGAGCCTAATAATATTGAAGAGTTCCGCGAGCCGATTGCGCGCTGTCAGATTCTAGTACCGCAAGAGTACTTAGGTAATGTCATGACGTTATGTATTGAGCGTCGCGGCGTGCAAGTCGATATGCGTTTTATGGGTCGCCAAGTGCAGTTGATATTTGATATTCCGATGGGCGAGGTAGTCATGGATTTCTTTGATCGCCTGAAGTCAGTCTCTCGCGGTTTTGCCTCATTAGATTATAATTTTGAGCGTTATCAGGCTGATAAATTAGTCAAAGTAGATGTGCTTATCAATGGCGATAAAGTCGATGCGCTGGCGATGATTGTGCATCAGGATCAAGCGCGTTATCGTGGTAATCAGCTAGTAACCAAAATGAAAGAGCTGATTCCGCGGCAGATGTTTGATGTGGCGATTCAAGCGGCGATTGGCGGTCAGATTATTGGACGCAGCACGGTAAAAGCCATGCGTAAAGACGTACTAGCTAAATGTTATGGCGGTGACGTCTCACGTAAGAAAAAACTGCTGTCCAAGCAAAAAGCTGGTAAAAAACGCATGAAACAAGTTGGCAACGTGGAGATTCCACAAGAAGCCTTCTTAGCGGTTTTACAGGTTGATAGCTAATAAACTGATAAACCTCGAGTTAAGTTATTAATATTTATACCGCTATCAGATGACTGAAATTGTTTTATAGCGGTATTAAAAGTTAGCTGTTTTTATTTTGATAGTTGAAGGGCACGTTGATGGATTTTGATTTTAATTTAATTTTAGTGCCGTTAACTTTAGGCTTAGGGCTTATTTGGCTATTAGATAAACTGACTCTCAAGCAGCGTAAAACGCGTGGTCGTGGTCAAGAGAGTCTACTGGTTCGCTGGGCTTATGATTTTTTTCCAGTATTGGCAGTGGTCTTGGTGGTGCGTTCGTTCTTGATAGAGCCATTCAATATTCCATCTTCTTCTATGGTGCCGACATTATATACAGGCGACTTTATCGCCGTTAATAAGTTTGCTTACGGCGTACGCTTGCCTTTGACTTATAATAAAATCATCGATACTAATAGTCCTGAACACGGTGATGTGGCGGTGTTTCGTTATCCTGAAAATCCTAGTGTCCACTACATCAAACGAGTGATTGGCTTACCAGGCGATACCGTGAGTTATGATAAGGGTACTATTTCTATAAATGGAATAGCGATCAAGACTGAGTCAGTAGACTTTGCAGCCAATCCTGAATTGACCTCACAGCTGTATTCAGCGGGTGAAGTTGCTCCGGGTCAGGCGTTATCTGAAACTGAGGCTATGCAAATGGGCCGGTTAGAAGAAGATCAGTCTACATACTTTAGAGAGACTCAAGGCGAGCACGAGCATTTAGTACGTTATTTAACGGGTATGAATAGCTCGCAATACGCGCCATTCTTGCAGCAACAAGCTCCAGAAGTGGTGAGCTCAGCCGGTAATCAGTGGCGTATTACTGTCCCTGAAGATGAGTATTTTGTCATGGGAGACAATCGTGATCGTAGCTTAGATGGTCGCTTTTGGGGCTTTGTTCCTGACGCAAATCTAGCGGGTAAAGCGGTTTATATTTGGATGCATAAGCCACCAGGCCTTAGCATGCCTACCTTTGGGCGTAATGGCTCGATTGATTAGTTGATAAAACTGGCCTACTAAGGAAGCTTAAGGATGAATCAAAACAGTTTGTCTTCACAGCGTGGCGCTAGTATCACTAGTATTATCTTGATACTAGTCATTATTGTGATCGCTGGTAAGTTGGTCATCGCTATTGTACCAGCGCAAGTAGGCGACTATCAGTTGACTGAGCTATTAACCACTCAGTTAACAGAAGCTAATACTAATAAAGAAAGCTCTAAACAATTTGTAGAACGAGTCAATCGTCAATTGAGTATAAATGCTTTCTACGATACTACTGCTGATGATATCTTTACTTTTACTAATAAAAAACCAGGCCAATTGGTTATTTATAAAGAGTACCAAGAAACTAATAACTTATTTGCAAACGTTGATATTGTTAATCGATTTGAAGGCGAGATCAATACCGCTTCAACACCAGAATAGATAACGCTCACCAGTAAGCTGTTAAATTAATGAGACTAAAGGATAGCCAAAAGCCACGCATGAAATCAAATCTACCGCAGCATAAAGCAGTGCCAATGCCTACTGGTAAAAAGGATGTGACTTCCACTGATGCTCTAATAATAAGCTCAAGCTTCATCCAGCGGTTAGATATATTGACGCGCAAGTTAGGTTATGTCTTTAACGATTTAAGTTTACCAAAGCTGGCTTTGACTCATCGTTCTTTCGACAGCAAGACTAATTATGAGCGTTTAGAGTTCTTGGGTGATGCCTTACTCGGTATGATTGTTGGTGAAGCTCTATATCATCGTTATCCTACGCAAAATGAAGGCCGTTTGACTCGTATGCGTGCCACTTTGGTTCGTCAAGAATCGCTAGTCACTATAGCGCAAAACCTAGATTTATCTAATCATTTGATTTTAGGTATTGGGGAGCGTAAAGGTGGCGGGCGTAACCGAGCTTCTATTTTAGCCGACGCGGTTGAGTCATTGATTGGAGCGATATATCTTGATAGCCAAGATATCAATATCACTCGTCAGTGTGTGCTGTCATGGTATGGTGAATTGATAGAGAACGTTAATGAGCAAAAAGTGCTCAAAGATGCTAAGAGTCGCTTGCAAGAGTGGCTACAATCTAAGCAATTTGATTTACCGATTTATGAGTTAATGGAGACTCAAGGTAACGCTCCGCACCAAGTATTTGTGGTTCGTTGTCAGGTGAATATTAGTCATTGTCCTGATGTTACTCAGTCTGGCGAAAGTCGCCGTATCGCTGAACAAAAAGCGGCTGAGCTGATGATCAATCAGTTGCATAAATTACCAACGGCTATAAAAAGAAATCCTTAATAGCAATCCTAATAATAGAATTGTCGCTAACTTATAACTATCATTAATTATAAATACTTCTAATATGAAAACACCCCTTTTAACTATGCAGATAAAGCCAATAATATGACCGAGAATACTGAAAACCCGCAAAACCAACAAGAGCAATTGCCTCAAACCCAGAGAACGATAGGCGCTTCATTAACGGCTGTACAATCAGTAGACGAAAGTGAAATTGATGCACTTAGCGATAACGCTGACAATGTTGATAGTGATGAAACTATTGATAGTTTCTTTTCAGCTAGTGATAGTCATGAGAGAGCTAGCGACTTCAAAGCGGGTTATGTGGCGATTGTCGGTCGTCCAAACGTCGGAAAGTCAACGCTGATGAACCATCTTCTGGGTCAAAAGCTATCTATTACTTCACGTAAACCGCAAACTACCCGTCACCGTATCCACGGCATTTTGAGTACCAATGAGATGCAGGCGGTGTTCGTTGATACCCCTGGTATTCATCATAATGAAGTACGCGCCATCAATGAGCGGATGAATAAAGCAGCATTATCGGCGTTAGTCGATGTAGACTTGGTACTGTTTGTGGTTGATTCAGATCAGTGGCGTGACGATGATTTATTGACCTTGCAAAAGCTCGGTGAGACCAATTTAACAGTAGTACTTATCATCAATAAAGCTGATACCTTAAAAGATAAAGGGGTGATGTTGCCGTTAATAGAAACCTTTAACGATAGCTTTGATTTTGCTGATATCGTGCCAGTATCCGCTTTAAAGAGTCAAAATCTTGACCGCTTGCAAGAGGTTATTGCTTCACATCTGCCGGTAGCAGATCCTATTTATGATACCGAACAAATCACTGATCGCTCAGAGCGTTTTTTAGCCAGTGAAATTATTCGTGAAAAAATAATGCGTAGCGCTGGTGATGAAGTGCCTTATGATTTAACCGTGCAAATAGACGAGTTCAAAGACGAAGCGGCGCATAAGGATCCAAAGACTGGCCGACCTCGTAAAGCTATTACTTTTATAGATGCGACTATTTTCGTCGAACGTAGTGGTCAAAAAGCCATTGTCATTGGCGAAAAAGGTCAACGTATTAAGCAAGTCGGTATGGATGCCCGTAAAGATATGGAATTGCTTTTTGGCAAAAAAGTGATGCTGACGTTATGGGTTAAAGTCAAAAAAGGTTGGTCTGATGACGAGCGTGCCTTAACAAGCTTAGGGTATTAGTAGAACCAAGTAACTTAATTAGATATCAATGGACGCTGAGGTAATCATAGATGCGCAACGAAGCATTAGTAGGTTATTTATTACATCAGCGTTCTTATCAAGAAAAACGCGCTATTTATTATCTCTTCTCTGAGCAGCATGGCGTCGTCCACGGTATTGGTAAAAAAGGGGCGCCGTTATTCGAACCCTTACAGCTTTTTGCTACTGGCAAGCGCGATTTAAAAACCTTTACCCAAATTACCATCAGTCCGTTTGATCGCTCTCAATTAGACGACCAAGCGATCGAGCAGAAAGAGAACCAACTCACTAGCAATCTCTCTAATCATTCAATTAACCAGTCCCCTCAATTAACAACCGAGAATAATATTCAACGCTATGGTCAAATTCGTGGCCAACAGCAATACGCAGCTCTATATCTTAATGAGATTTTATGGAAGCTGCTGCCTAGCGAAGACCCTATGCCAGTACTATGGCAACATTATCAAGATAGCTTAAACTTACTCAAGCAACCCCTAACGGCAGAGGAGCTGCGCTTGTGCTTGCGACAGTTTGAACAGCAGTTATTTAGAGAGCTAGGCTTCGCTTTAAGCTTGACAGAAGATAGTAGCTTGGATGCTATTGAGGCTGATAGCAGTTATCGGTTTTTGGCAGATACTGGCTTTATGCCAGTTATAGCAGAAGCTGCAACAGCTACAAGCTCGCAAGAGTTAGCCTCTGCATCGGCTCTATTTAGTGGTCGAGAGATATTGTCGATGGCTGAGCTTGGTATCGTAGCCGCTACTGTTAATTCATGGTCGCGCTTAAATCGCCAACTTATCGATCAATTACTCGATTATCAGCCACTACAGAGTCGCTTGCTTTGGCAGCAGCAACAACGTTATCAATGAAATCGTTAAGCGAAATAATCAGAATTATTATTTAACTCTAACAGTCAGTAGGATGAGCCTGATTAGGTTTGTACTTCACGATACCGACCTGATTGAAGGAGATTTGGTACTTAGTCTGGTTATAGCTAGAGGTAGGGCAGTATTTTATATGACCAAAAAAACCACGAGGCTTACCGCTATCTCCCCAAAACTTTATATAATGCCGATTACCAGCGCGGAGCTGTAGCCGAGAATATTTAGGAGCGAGTCGCTGTTTATCCAGTAACTCATCGACATTAGCATCAAAGTTTTTATTGTCGTTAATATCAAAAAATAATAATATCGCTTTATCATTATTCTTATTACAACGACCCTGCAAATCTGCCAAACAAACAATTAAATTTTGACGTCTGATATAGCTTTCTGCTTTTGCAGTAGCTATGGTTGTGGTAATAGCATACCTAATACGCTTAGCTTCCATTTTTGTCAATTGCGTCATAATAGCAGGAGCAGCGATTGTAGCGATGATAGCTAGCACGCAAACAGTGACTATCAGTTCAGGCAAAGTGAATCCGCTACTAGTCTTATGAACCGAAGTATTATGCTTATTGCTAATTATGAAAGCTTTAGAAGCTGTTTTTGAGGATAGATGATAAAAAGTCTTATAGAATTTTTTGCTAGCTTTTATGGAGTCAACGATATGAATGGCTACAAACATATTTAGATAAATAGCACCCAAAGACATCTTTAGCCAGTTATAAAAACGGTTATTAATAAGATAATACTTTACTGAAACTTTGTTTAAAATTGACATGAGTTAAACCCACCTAAAGTTTAATTAAAAATTAAATAAATATGGTTGGTTGTAGAGTCCAGACTAGTAATAATGAAACTGACTGGCTCACAATATCGATTTAACTCGTTAGTTATCAAGTATTATTTATGAAATAATGTTCACTAATATATATAAGCAGAATATAGCCCAACTGTCAAAGAATGTTTTAATTAGTGAATAGACAGTTTTATAGATAGAGAAGTTTTGAAGGTTGTACTAAAATATACTGATACAACAAACAAAGAAGTTGATATTCTTTGGGTAGGTTTGGTAACTATAAACCTGTCTTTGAAAACAGAAAGACCGTTTTTATGATAATTAGTGTCTATAAAGAGGTCATAAATTGTTTAGTTATCCTATTATCGTGTAATAATGTGTAGCTGCCTGACAAAAAAAGTTGTAAACTGAATTAATAATCGATAAGCTACTCCCTAATTACTTTTGTTGTATAATCACACATTCGTGATAAGTGTGTTTTTAACATATCTTAGGAAGTGGTATTACTTGTTCTATCACTTAAATTATCCTTTGGAGGAAGTCCATGAAATTGAATAAAATAGCTTTGGCTCTGTTTGCTGTAACAGCTGCCCCACTAGCCGCTAACGCTGGTGTTACTAT
>CBETCF010000096.1:0-8114 GCA_965534785.1 uncultured Psychrobacter sp. | reverse complement strand
TTGCAACTGGTCAATTAAGGCTAAAGTCTGTGCTAAAGGCAAGCCTACCACATTGGTATAGCTACCATTAATACGAGTCACCCAAGCCGCTGCTAACCCTTGAATGCCATAGCCACCTGCTTTATCCGCAGGCTCACCACTATCCCAATAATTAGCCATCATGTCAGTAGTCAATGGCACGAAGCTGACATCGGTACTTTCAATAATTTGTTGCTCTGCTACGGCTTGCCATTGCTCTAAACCCTTATCATCATACGCAAGCTGTACTTTTACTGCGTGTACTGCTGTCCACACTTGATGAGTGTTATCAGACATTTGCTGCCACATATTATAAGCATGCTCGCGATTTACCGGCTTAACCAACACTGTCTTGCCATCGGCTAGCACGCCAATGGTATCGGCTGTCAGAATAATAATAGGCTTAGGAGTAGTGGTAATAGTGAATTTGTCTTCACTATTACTGGACGCTAACTGCAAATTTAACTGCTTGATAGCGGCGATAGACTTACTTTTGACCATGCGTTTTATATAAGCGGTTGGCAGCTCATCAGCGAGTGGCGTCTCATCAATGTCAATACTCATGGTGCTGAAGCTTAATTGAGCAGCAGTTAGTAGCTCGCGACGACGCGGTGAACCGGAAGCCAAGAGGATAGTCATCATAATTCTCTATTATTGATTATTAGGGGTTTTGAACAGGCTAGCGGGTAAATTTGCGCAATGCTAATAACACTAGTGGCCAACTAACGATACTCAATACTAGGGAAAAAGCCGACTGCGCCACAAAGGTACTTTGGGTAATGATTTGCAACATCCAAAGGGTCGATTGAAAAACTAATAAGCTCAATGCTGCAACCATCCAAGCACTAAGGGTGTTTAACTGCTTGAGATAAAAACTAGTGAGTTTGATGGTAAAAGCCATTACCACAGCAGCAAAAGCTTGCTGGCCAAGGCGACTGTCTGTGAGTAAATCAGCGATAAGGCCGACGGCAAAAGCGATAAATACGCCGACATAACGAGGTTGAAACAATAGCCAAAAAACAAGCACCATGATCATAAACATCGGTCGCAGAGTCGAGAGGTACTGACTAAGGGGATAGACACTGAGCGAAGAGGCAGCTATTAAGCTTAGGACGATGGCGCTTAATAATAGACCAGTAGGGTGTTCAGAGTCCGGATACGCCATAAATGATACCTTTGCGTGTGTTTAGTCATTAATGCTTATACGTTTACCGAACAGCGAATGCTATAAATAACTGACCATAAAATAAATGACAATAAGTGACAGTGGAGATTAATGGAAATTGTCGATTACTGGTTGTCCAATTACTAAATGAATCAATGATTAGCCTGATCAGGAGCCAAGTCATTTTTGTCTTGTAACACTAGCACATAGGCATTATCGACAAAATTGGCAGCGGGCGTCACCTCGATAGTTTTGAAGTTATTGGCTTGGGTGTCTTCAATATGTGCAATAGTACCGACACGGTAACCTGCTGGAATACGACCACCAAGGCCTGATGATATCAAAGTATCGCCAACACGCACATCTGAGGTCTTAAACACATAATTCAGGCTTAATGAAGTTGGCAGACCTACACCAGTAACGATAGCACGCTGACCGGTGCGCTTGACGGTGACCGCTACCGACTGCTGCTCATCACTAATTAGCAAGACGCGACTAGTATTAGGGTAGACATTGATAACCTGTCCTAATATACCGTTCTCATCAATAACCGTTTGCGCTACTCGTACGCCGTCACGCGCGCCTTTATTAATAACCACGATTTGCTTAAGCAGATTGGTATCGGTGCCAATGACTTGGGCTAAATTAAGATCAAACTGCTCAGGTCTAGTAGTCGATAGGATACCTTGCAGTCGCGCGTTTTGCGCTAAGATATAATCTTGCTGCTGCAACTTAGCTTGCGCATGTAATAGCTGTGATTTAAGTTGCACGTTTTCGCGACGCAGCGACTCTTTTGACTCTAGACTGCCACTAGCCCAATGTTTGGCATAACTTGGTAATATTGAGGACTGATAGATAGGCTGCATGGAAGCGTGGCTAGTATCGCGTAACGGCTTGAACCACTCTGGATTTTTACTATCGAACCACATCAAAACCAAAGCTACTATCAACACAATAGCAGTCTTACGCAGTGATAATGGTTGACGAGTAAAAATACTTGGAGTCATATAAAGTCTAATGTCATTAAAGCGTATGAATAGAATAATAGGTTTTTATAGCTAATAGCAATAAAGGCCGTCTTATTGACCGCCTTTATATTAATTTATCAAATCATTAAAGCTACTGTTAGATTGCTTAGACAAAAATCATATTTAAGCTTTTATTATTAATAAAATCAAGGGACATACCGCCGCCGCGACTCACACAAGTTAAAGGATCTTCAGCAACAGTCACAGGTAACCCAGTCTCTCTAGAGACCAACTTATCCAAATCGCGTAATAAGGCACCGCCGCCCGTCAACACAATACCACGCTCAGCAATATCTGATGACAGCTCAGGTGGCGTTTGCTCAAGTGCTGCTTTTACCGCACTGACGATACCGCTTAAAGGATCACTTAAAGCTTTTTGAATCTCTTGCGAATTAATAGTAAAAGTCTTAGGCACGCCTTCTGCCATACTACGGCCACGAACTTCTACTTCTAATTGCTCTTCTTCATTGAGTGCTGAGCCGACTTCTGTTTTGATGCGTTCAGCAGTGGTCTCACCAATCACGCAGCCATGAGTACGGCGGACATGAGTAATGATAGCTTCGTCAAAGATATCACCACCAATGCGAATAGATTCGGCATAGACACAACCCGATAGCGCGATAACGGCTATCTCTGTAGTGCCGCCACCGATATCCACTACCATAGAACCGCTTGCTTCATGTACTGGCATGCCAGCCCCGATTGCGGCTGCCATTGGCTCTTCTAGTAATAAAACCTTGCTCGCGCCTGCAGAGGAAACCGCTTCACGAATAGCTTTGCGCTCTACTAGCGTCGACTTACAAGGCACACAAACCACTACATTAGGCTGAGCTAAAAAGCGCTTGGCTTTGACCTTGCTAATGAAATGCTTAAGCATCTTTTGCGTCACTTCAAAATCTGCAATGACTCCGTCTTTTAAGGGACGAATAGCAGTGATGTTCGCAGGTGTACGACCTAGCATTTGCTTGGCATCGATACCTACGGCGGCAACCGTTGGATTCTGGGTACGGTTACTGCGCAAAGCGACCACTGTAGGCTCATCGAGCACTACCCCTTTACCAGGGATAAAAATTAAGGTGTTCGCAGTGCCAAGATCAATGGCGATATTACTTGATAAAAATCCAAACAGGTTCATGACTAATATATCCAGCGCTTTACAAATTAAGGCAAATGAGGCGAATGAGGCGGCTAAGGCATACTCATTGCATGGAGAGGTCGGTATTTACCGCCTATGGTAACGAAAGCTTACCTGCGCAACAAGTCGAACCTAAACTACAAAGACTAAAGTGGGCTAAATTATACCGATTTAGCACAAAAAAAACATAGCTATTTGCATAGGTAATGCAATAAACACTATCTTAAATGCTAGAATTTGTTACCAAAATGAAAACAGTGCTAATAATAGCACTATTGGCACGATATAAGGTCTACCCTTGCTATGCTAGCTTTTATTAACATAAGCTGCTCACAATAGCGGATTCACTAGCGAAATCGTTAAGTTTTTGATAATAAATAATATTTATTGAGCTATATGGTTAATGACCACTAAGATCAAATGATACATCATCGCAGATTAGGGGCTAATCTAGCGTGCTACTCTGTAAACTTAAGCTAGATGCTTTATAATGAGTCCATAGTCAATGCCCAGTTAGAGGTTACAGATGAATGCTTATCAAAAAGCCGCCATTATATAGACTAACGGGTATCCATTAATTGTTGCAAAACCCATTTAACCTAGCTTGTAGTTGGAGAAATTATGTCATCACAATCACCCGATAAAACCTCTATTGATCATGACCAAGTTAGTCGTGAAGAGATTTTGGAAATCGCTACCCTAGCGCGTTTAGGTATCGATGAAGATACTGCTGGTAGCTATGCTAATGATATTAGCAAAGTACTGGGCTTGATGAAGACCCTTGGCAGCGTCGACACCACTGACGTAATCGCTCTACCAAATATCCATGAAGTTTGCCAAGATTTGCGTAGCGACGTCGCCGAGCACAATATCAATCGCGAGCGCAATCAAGCTATGGCTCCTGCGGTAGAAGATGGACTGTATCTAGTACCGCAAGTCATTGAATAGCTTATAGTCACAAGATTATTAGGCTCTTCTACTTTTATTTCCCATTTAGCTTTATATCATTTAGCTTTATAACTATAACGGACGACCCCTTATGTCTGAGATGCACCTGTTAACTACCGAGCAGCTGATTACCGGCTTGCAGGACAAACAATTCAGCAGCCTTGAGCTGACCGAACATTATATCAAGCGCGTAGAAAGCTTAGATAGCAAAATTAATAGCTTTATTACCACAACCTTTGACACCGCTCGCGCTCAAGCAGAAGCGGCAGATGGCATGCGCGCCCAAGGTGATAAACGTACGCTATTAGGCGTGCCCATGGCGCACAAGGATATCTTTTGTACTCAAGGAGTATTGACGACTTGTGGCTCAAAAATGCTGCATAACTTTGTCTCGCCTTATGACGCGACTATCGTTACTAATATCCGCGAAGCCGGAATGATTAGTCTAGGTAAGCTCAATATGGATGAGTTTGCGATGGGCTCAGACAATAGCAGCTCTTATTATGGCAAAGTACAAAATCCTTGGAACCTTGAGCACGTCCCTGGTGGCTCATCAGGGGGTAGTGCCTCGGCGGTAGCAGCAGGCTTTGTACCTGTAGCAACGGCAAGTGATACTGGCGGCTCTATTCGTCAGCCTGCCTCGTTCTGTGGCTTAACCGGTATTAAGCCCACTTACGGGCGGGTCTCTCGTTTTGGGATGATTGCTTATGCCTCAAGTCTTGATCAAGCCGGCACTATGGGCCGCAGCGCCAAGGATTGCGCTTATCTGTTACAGCCGATGGTCAGCCACGATCCGCGTGATGCGACCTCAGTCAAACATGATATTCCAGACTATGTGCAAGATATCAATGATGCCGAAGCCGCGGCTAGTGACAAACCTTTTGCAGGACTGCGAATTGGGGTAGCGAAAGAGTATTTCACTGAAGGCTTAGATAAAGAGGTCGAACAAACGGTACGAGCCGCTCTCAAGCAGTATGAAGAGCTAGGCGCGACTATTGTAGAGGTAAACATCACCAATCCTGATGTTACGCTGGCTACTTATTACATGCTAGCGCCAGCTGAAGCCTCTTCAAACCTTTCACGTTTCGATGGGGTGCGTTTTGGCTACCGCTGTGAAAACCCTAAAGACTTGACTGATCTCTATACGCGCTCACGCTCTGAAGGCTTCGGCCCTGAAGTACAGCGCCGTATCTTGACCGGTACTTATGCGCTATCAGCAGGGTACTTCGATGCTTACTATACCAAAGCACAAAAAGTGCGCCGTATGATTGTCGAGGATTTCAAAAAAGCCTTTGCTAACTGTGATGTGATCGCTAGTCCGACTGCACCAACCGCGGCTTATAAGCTTAGTGACAACCTAGATCCGGCCACCATGTATCTAGGCGACGTTTATACTATCGGCGTCAATTTGGCAGGCTTGCCAGCACTGAGCCAACCGGTAGGCTTAACCTCTGAAGGTCTGCCGGTAGGTCTACAGCTTATTGGTCAATATTGGCAAGAGAGTAAGCTGCTTAGCACCGCGCATTTATTCCAATTGCACACCGATCACCATTTACAGCATTCGGCTATTGCCAAGCAGGCGGTGTAACTCAGATTATTATGGTTAAATCTTTTATTTTGTTTTAACAGGGATTTAGCAGACGCAAAACTATGACTTTAATAAGGATATGAGATGAATGCTATTGAGATGTTAAAAAAAGACTATAACTTGGATGATAATCAAGCTAATGCCTTACAAACAGAGCTTAAAGACTTAGAAGTATTTTATGATAAAAACTTTGAAGATAGTCCAAGCTTCTTTAAAACCTTCTATAACAAGTTTGAAAAAACGATTGCCCCTTATGGCTTCGAAAAAGGCGATGCTAAACAAGCCGAAGCTTTGGTAAACAGCCTATTTTTACAAGGTGATTTTAAAATCTTATTGAGTTATGTCATCCCCGCCTTTTATCAAAGTGGCGGAGATAGCGAAACTTTTTCAGAAACTTATACCGAAATGATGAATAGTTACTGATTAGCAGATACTAGAAGCTGTTTATAAGCAAGCAAAGTTTAGATTTTTTGCTATAGCCATTTTTATATAATCGTTTTTACATAACCGTTTTTAGATAAATAAGTTTTATTTTAATTTTTTGATAGGATTTTATAATGGAAATGACAGAGTTTGCGGTTCGTAAAGAATTGCTAGTCGACGGCTATGAGGTCGTCATCGGCATTGAGATTCACTGTCAGCTCAATACTGAGAGTAAAATTTTCTCTAGCGCGCCAACCGATTTCGGTCATGAGCCGAATACTCAAGCGAGCATTGTTGATTTAGGTCTGCCTGGTGTATTACCGGTACTCAATCATGGCGTGGTAGAACGTGCGCTAAAATTTGGCCTCGGTGTCGATGCTGAGTTAGGTCTATTTAATACCTTTGATCGTAAGAATTACTTCTACCCGGACTTGCCAAAAGGCTATCAAATTACCCAAATGGCTAATCCTATAGTTGGCAAAGGCTATATAGATGTGGTCGTCAATGAAGGTGAGAAGAACGAATACCCCAAACGTATGGGTATCACTCGCGCGCATTTAGAAGAAGACGCTGGCAAGTCGGTACACGATGCGGTTGAAGGCATGACTGGTGTCGATCTAAACCGTGCGGGTACGCCTTTAATTGAAATCGTCTCTGAGCCAGATATGCGCTCAGCCGCCGAAGCATTAGCTTATATCAAAGCCATTCATCAGCTAGTCACTTGGCTTGGTATATCGGATGCTATCATGGCAGAGGGTTCATTCCGCTGCGACTGTAACGTCTCGGTGCGTCAGCCTGGGGGTGAGCTAGGTACGCGTACTGAGCTTAAGAACCTTAACTCGTTCCGCTCTATCGAACGAGCCATTGCCCGTGAGATTGAGCGTCAAATTGATATTGTCGAGGACGGTGGTAAAGTCGTACAAGCGACTATGCTTTATGATGCTGAAAAAGACGAAACTCGCGTCATGCGTACTAAGGAAGATGCCAACGACTATCGCTACTTCCCCGATCCTGACTTATTGCCTGTGCGTATCGAACAACATACCGTTGATGAAATCAAAGCGGCAATGCCTGAGCTGCCAGTCGCGCGCCGTGCCCGCTTAGAGAACGAGCTGGGACTGTCAGAATACGATGCTCGTATCTTAACGGGTAGCCGTCAGATTGCTGATTATTTCGAAGCTGTAGTGAGCGAAGTCGGTCAAGACAATGCCAAGACTGCGGCTAACTGGGTAATGGGTGACTTACTTGGCGCACTTAATAAAGATGATAAAGACATCACCGACTCCCCTATTAGCGCAAAGCAAATGGCAGGACTGCTTGAGCGACTATTCGATGATACCTTATCTGGTAAATTGGCCAAAAAAGTCTTTAGTGCTTTGTACGAGCGCGAAGGCGGCGATAGCGATGACGCGGCGGATAAAATCATCAAGGATAAAGGGCTTAAGCAAGAGACTGACACTGGCGCTATTAAAGCCATCGTTGAAGAAGTCATTGCTAATAATCAGGCGATGGTCGATGAGTATCGCGGCGGTAAAGAAAAAGCCTTTAATGGTCTGGTCGGTCAAGTGATGAAAGCCAGTCGTGGTAGTGCTAATCCACAACAAGTGAATCAGATCTTAAAAGAGCTTTTGGGTTAACTCTCACTCTAAGGTAATACGGTATCAAGCTAAAATGACTGCTACTGCTAAAATTAGATTGCAATAGTTAGCTGAAATAATTAGCCCTTGCAATCTAAAGAAATTTGGGTAGAATAGCAGTCATTCGGGGCGTAGCGCAGTCTGGTAGCGCACTACACTGGGGGTGTAGTGG